>JBEBIR010000027.1:0-16418 GCA_040080315.1 Gemmatimonas sp. | reverse complement strand
TAACCGCCGGTTCCGCGACGAAGCACCGCCCCAATTCCACCGTTCGCCGGCACCACGACACCCGTCGGCGTACCGATCATGGTGAAGTTGGCGAACACGTTCATGGTGTACAGCCCATCGTCTCGACCGGAGCTTTGTGCGTTCGCGCCGCTCGGTGCCACGCAGCCGCCGCCATTGCATCCGTCAATCTCAAAGCCCTGGGGATCGGAGGAAACCGCGCCGGCGCCCGCACGCGGGGTGAGATAGGTGGTCTGGAGCCCGATCATGAACTGGTTGAGACCGCGATAACCTTCCGAGCCGTCGAAGTGATCGTCGCCCGCTTCGTACGACACCAGATACCTGCCGTTCACCGTGCCACCGAACCACTCGAAGCTGTCGTCGAGTCCGGCGAGCGACTGCACGTACTCGATGGTCGTTCCACTGCCCAACGCGCCGAATGTAAATGAATTCAACTCAGCGTCGGTGACCGTGGCGAAGCCGGCAAACTCGACGCGCACATAGCGCAGTGTACCGCTGTTGTCGGTGTCGACCGTGCCGCCGGTGTAGATGACGCCGGCCGGATTGGCACCCACGACCGATCCGTTCGAGCCCTCAATAATCTGGTTCGCACCGCGATTGGCCCGGGCGTTGCCCACAATGATCAAGCCACCCCAATCACCGGGTGACCGCGTGCCAACCGGACGCTGCGACGTGAACACAATAGGTGCCGCGGCCGTGCCATTGGCCACGATCTGCGCCCCGCGAAGGACAAACAGCGCCGACCCGAGCGCCGTGGTGTCGCCAACAATCTTCGTGCCGGCGTTGATGGTCAGCGTCGCGCCACTGTTCACATACACGAAACCACGAAGCACGTAGTTCGTGTCTGGCGTGAGCGTGCGGTTCGCGGCGATTGATCCGCTCAGCACGATGGTCGGGTTTGCGGTGAGACTGTAGGCAACCGTGACCGACGTCGACCCGCTCGATGTCACCGTCGCCGGGGATCCCGTGATAGTTCCGTTGTATCGCGCGGTGCCGACCGTGACCTGCGCGGCCGCCACGGAATAGCTGCCGGGGTCGACGGTGAGTGTCTGCGTAGCGGTCAGCGACTGTGAGTACGAATTCGGGCCGGTCACGGAAACGCTGGCATTGGTGCTCGCCGGCAAACCGGCGACCGTCACGGTCAGCGAGCCCTTCGCAGGCGGTGAGACGGGATCATCGCTGCTACACGCCGTCAATGCGAAGGCTGCGGCCGTGGCTGCGACGAATGCGCGAATGCGCAAAGACATCGTCATCGGTATTCCTGTGTAGTTGAGTGGGCGGCCGATCGATGAAGGCGATTGGGCCACACAGAGGAAAGCAGCTTGATGTGGTGACCGGGTCATCAATGCGTCACGGTCGTGTCACGCTCATCCAGAGCGCGACACGACCGTGTTGACGACGCGGACGAACTGGCTGAACTACTGACGCCAGGAGAATCCCATCGAGAGTGTGCGCCCGGCGTTGTATCCCTCACGCTCGAGATTTCCTTGCATGAAGCGATAGCGGCTGTCCAACACATTGCGGGCGTCCATGCGACCCGACAGGCTGCCCCACACCGGAAACCGCAGCGACAGATCGACGACGTGGCGCGGCGTCTCGACAATGTTGGGCAACGGCAACACGCCGGCCGCCGTGATGCGTTCGCCAACGACGTTGTACAGCACGGTCGCGTTGGCCTGACCGCTCGCCGAGGAGTACGTGAGCCCCGCATTGACGACATACGGTGCCTGACCAACCAATCGGCGTGACGCGTCGGTCACTGACAGGCCACCCGTCGTGTCGAGGTCAACTGATGACTGCATCAGGGTGACGTTGCTGAAGCCGGTGAACGGCGCGGCCCACGCGCCAAGGAAGCCGAGCTGCTTGCGGAGCTCCAGTTCGACGCCGGCGTTGACCGCGCTGAGCGCGTTCTGGAAGCGCGCCTGATAGGCCCCCGAGGTCGACTGCTCGACGCGTTCGATGGGCCGATGGAATCGCTTGGCGAAGACGCCAATGCTCACCACCTCGCCGGCATTCGGAAACGCCTCCCACCGCAGATCCACGTTCTCGATCAACGCGCGGACGAGGCTCGCATTGCCGGTCACGCTCACGCCACCGAGCACGTCGCGGAACGTGACCGGTGCCAGCTCGCGGTACTCCGGGCGGGCGAGTGTGCGCGTCACACCGAATCGCAGGTTCTGCGACTCGGTGAGCTTGGTGTTGAGCAACAACGAGGGCAGGACATCCGAGTTCTTCAGATGCGCACCAGACAGGAATCCGCCCTGCGTCGTGGCATTCACCGTGATGTCGGCGGATTCGACGCGGGCGCCGGCAATCACCCGAACGCGAGAGCCGAGACCCCATTCCGTCATGACATACCCGGATACGGTGCGATCATCCGCGGTGTACGAGCCTGCCTGGCCAATGGGTTGAATGTTGATGACGGAGCACGTGGCGCACGTCTGCGACGCGCCGAACACCTGATCCGGGCTCTGTCGCGTGACCGACTCGTCGGCGCGCGTCAGGAATGCAAAGATGGGCGCATCGGCGCGGCGATCGGTGGAGCGCGCGTACGCGCCGACCTTCACCGTGTTCTGATCGGCCACGTCGCCAATGCTGATGGTGTGATCGACCTGCGCGGTGCGGTTGTTCTCCTCCAGGTCGAAGTACAGACGACGTGCGCCATCGAGCGAACCGAGCAGCGAGAAGACGCCGCTGGAATTGCGGACATAAACGACATCCGAGCGATCCGGTTCACGACGTCCCGTGTTGCCATAGGTCAGCATCCATCCGGTCCGGTTGCGTTCGCCGAACTGATGCTCGCCCGCGCCGGTCACCGTGGCAACGCCGCGTTCCACGTAGCGCAGTGTTGTCCGGGCAATCGTGTCGCCCAGATTCTCGTCGTAGCCGCGATCCTGCCGCGCCTCATTGTCCGCGCTGCGCGTCAGCGTTGAGTTCAGCGAAAATCGAGAGTGAGTGCCGACGAGTGTGGAGAAATTCGCGATACCGCCCCACTGTGCACTGCTACGCCCGGTTGAGCCGACGAGCGTCGTCAGCGGAACCACGGTATTGTTGGCGCCCTGATTACCGACCGAATAGCGCTCGTCCGCGCGCACCTCTTCGGAGTACCCGTAGCTCCCGCTGAGTACGTAACCGATGCGCTTTCCGAAAATCGCATTGCCCCCGGTCGACGCGCCGAACGAGCCATTCGGGCCGCCCTTGCGCGGGGTCGGACTCCACACGTTCCGCTGCTCTGCCGCCATCTGGTTGAACTGACTTTGCGAAACGCTGCCGAGAAAGTTGGCGTTCGACATCGTGTTCGGCATTCGCCGCGCGGCGTTTGCCGAGCCGTACCACTCACCGCCGGCGCGAGGCGCCATGGGCAGCGTCTGACCGACCACGCGATCGTTGCCGCCAACGCTGGTGGAGTAGTTGATCTGCCGGGTGGCTGGGAATTCTTTGGTGCGGATGTTCACGTTCGCACCGGCGAAGTCACCGGGCTGATCGGGCGTGAACGTCTTGCTGGTGGTGACATCCTGCAGCAGGCTGGAAGGGAACAGATCGAGCGGAATCACCTTGCGCTCGGGCTCCGGGCTGGGAATGCGCGCCCCATTCAGCGATGCCGTGGTGTAGCGCTCACCCAATCCGCGCACTTGCAGGTACTTGCCGTCCTGCACGGTCACGCCGGAAACGCGTTGCGCGGCCTGCGCCGCATCGGCATCAGGACTGCGCGCGATCTGTTCGGCGGTGATGGCGTTGACCACGTTGGTGGCACGCTTCTGCTGGTCAAGCGCCTCGTGGACTGAACCGCGCTCCTTGCTGGCCGTGACGCTGATCGCTGCCAACTGAAAGTCTGCGCCAGTGAGCGAGATGTCCTGTTCGACGCTGCCGTTCCGTGGCACGATGATACCCGTGACCGATTTCGGACCGTACCCGATTCGACGCACGTGGAGCGTGGCCGTCCCCACTGGCACCTGCAGCAAAAAGTATCGACCGTCGATGCCGGACATGGTGCCGTTCGTGGTGCCCACCAACTGAATCTGAGCGCCCGTGAGCCCTTGGCCCGTCGACGCATCGATGATACGACCGGCGATCTTGCCAGTCGGCGCAATGTCCTGCGCGCCTGCAGCGACCAGCGGAGCGATCAATCCCAACACCAACGTCACACGTCGCACCGCGGCAGCGACGCTGCGCAGCACGTTGATGGACGTCACAGGGATGGTTCCGTCGGCGAACTTGCGCATGTGGAGTCGTCGTAGGAGTCGGAGTGTCGTTCTGGTACAGAGCGCCAACAGTGGGCTCCGGACACCGAGAAACCTCCGTGACGCAGGTTTCGATCTGTCGAAGGAATCGCAACGGTCGTGTCACGGACGGTCGACGGCCGGAGGCGAAAGTGACGATTTGTGAGCTCCCCCCGGTTGCCGAGGAGGCTCGGGCTGTGTAACGTCGCCTCGCAATGACTGCCTCCTCATCTTCGAACGGCGCCGACTCGAACCCTCGCCGGGTGGCGTCGCCGCCCGCGACCGACCCGCAAACCCGCTCGGAGGCGCTGTCCGTCGCGGCCCGCGCGCTCCGGTCCGCCGAACACGTCTGCGTGCTGACCGGCGCTGGAACGTCGGCCGAGAGCGGTATCCCGACGTTCCGGGATGCGCTCACCGGGCAGTGGGCCCAGTTCTCACCTCAGGACTTGGCGACCCCCGATGCTTTCGCGCAGCATCCCGAGCGGGTCTGGCAGTGGTATGCCGCCCGTCGCGCCTTGGTTCGCTCGGCGCAACCCAATCCCGGACACCTGGCGTTGGCCACGCTCGCCGCCAGAGTTTCTCATTGTACGCTAGTCACACAAAACGTCGACGATCTGCATCAACGGGCGGGAAGTCGTGACGTGGTAACACTCCATGGATCGCTCATGAGAGCGCGGTGCAGTGCCGGCTGCCATGGCACCATCGAGCCCGCGCCCGAACAGACGGAGGCGCCCCCCCGCTGCCAGCAGTGTGGCGCGCCAATGCGCCCGGACGTCGTCTGGTTCGGCGAGCCATTGCCGATGGACCAGTACCAGCGAGCGCGCGACGCCGCCGTGGCCTGCGATGTCTTCCTGTCGGTCGGCACGTCCAATGTGGTAGAGCCGGCCGCCTCGCTCCCATGGGTGGCTGCGGCACACGGCGCGACCGTCATAGTCGTGAATCCGACGATGGACGGTCAACGTCGCGGGCCGAGCGTCCTGGCGGTGGAAGGCCCGTCGGGCGTGATGCTACCGCGCCTTATCGCCGAGGCGTATGCGGGAAAGCGACCCCGCCGAACCGAAGCCGCGCCCGTAGCGCCGATGCCGGATGAACTGAGTACAGAGAACTGAGAACTGAGTACTCAGTTCTCTGTACTCAGTTCTCTGTCTCGGGGAAAAACGCGGCGATTGTGGTCCCGACACCAGGCTCGCTCTCCGCGCGAACCCGGCCGCCGTGCGCTTCCGCCAAATGACGTACGATGGCCAAGCCGAGGCCCGTACCGCCAACCTCGCGTGCGCGTCCAGGATCGGCTCGATAGAAGCGCTCGAAGATGCGCGGCAAGTGTTCGGCGCCAATGCCGACACCGGTATCGCGCACACCGATCCACGTTCCGCCGGTATCCGCTTCGGAGAACAGCACGGCTTCTCCGCTGGATGTGTGTCGCAGGGCGTTTTCGGTCAGGTTGGCGAGGATCTGTCGGGTGGCGGTGGGGTCGGCGTAGACCTTGAGCGCGTTGGGCGCCACCGCGACACGCAAGGCGACGCCTTTCGCACGCGCGGAATCCAGCAGCGGAGCGATGATCTCGGACGCGACGGCCGCCACGTTCTGCTCAGTGGGATTGGGAAGCCAACCCCCTGACTCGATGCGGGACAAATCGAGCAGGTCGTCGACGATGCGCTGCATCCGTCGCACGTTCCCCTCAACCATCCCCATGAACTTTCGACGCAAGTCGGCGGGCAACTCTTCGTCGGCGAGCGTCTCCACGAATCCGCTTACCACGGTGAGCGGCGTTCGCAGTTCATGCGACACGTTGGCCACGAAATCACGGCGTACGGCTTCGAGTCGGCGAAATGGTGTCAGGTCATACACCGCGAGTACCGCGCCACCCGCCGGAAGGGGTCGCGCCGTCAGTGAGAGGGTCCGATCTTCGACCCGCACTTCATCGGGGACGGCGTCGTCGCCAGCCAGGACGGCGGTGAGCGCGGTGCGCAGCGCGCGGTCGCGAGGCAGGTATTCGGCCGGGAACGGCACCGGTTCGCGCAATTGCAGCAATCGACGCGCGGTTTCGTTGATGCGCACCACTTGTTGCCGCGCATCGACCGCCACCACACCCTCATTGAGCGATTCCGTCAGCGCCACCAGCAACTCCTCGGCGGCGACCAGTTCCTGACGTCGCACCGCCAGTTGGTCGGCCAGTTGGCGCAGCGAGTCCGCGAGACCGCCTGCTTCGTCGTACGGAGCCATCGAAGGTCGGCGAGATAGCTTGCCGCCAACCAACGCTCGCGCGACGTCGTCGAGCTCTTCAAGGGGTCGTCGCACCGCTTCGGCAAGCACACTGGCGCACAGGGTGCCAAACACAATGGCGAATCCCGCGGCCGCAAAGATGTTGACGCCTTCGGTGACCGCGAAGAGCGCCATCGCGACGGCCAATGCGACCACGAGCATCATCATTGGCAGGAGCCGCTGTGTTCCCCTCACCTGAGACGGCGCTTCAGGCGCCGCGAGGGGTCACGGCCCGCACTCGATAGCCGAAGCCGCGCACCGTCTCAATCAAGTCGCCGGCGATCCCGAGCTTGGTGCGGAGCCGCTGGACGTGCATGTCAACCGTGCGTGTTTGAATATCCGGGGCCGCTTCCCACACGGTTTCCAGCAGGTGCGCGCGTCCTTGCACGCGTCCACGTCGTTCAACCAGCGTCAGCAACAACTTGAACTCCGTCGGCGTGAGCTCAACCGGTTCGTTGTCCACCAATACCGTCATCGCCGAGCGATCAATGCGCAGCGGACCAATAATCACGCTGTCGGCGGTCGCTGCCGGAATGTTGCCCGCGCGACGCAGGATGGCCCCAACGCGCAGCACCAGTTCCGCTGGACTGAACGGCTTGGTGAGATAGTCGTCGGCCCCCAGGGACAGTCCGCGAATGCGGTCAGGTTCTTCACGTCGCGCGGTGAGCATCAACACGGCGACATCACGCGTGGCCTCATCGCTGCGTAGCGCCTCCAGCACATCGAAGCCCGACATGCCGGGCAGCATCAGGTCGAGCACCACGAGCGAGTATCGCTCACGTCGCGCGGCGTCGAGCGCGTCCTGACCCGTGGAGGCGGTGGCCAGGCGGTAGCCGGCCTTTCCCAGATGATACGCCACCAAGGCCACAATCTCGGGCTCGTCGTCGACAACGAGGATACGCTCTACAGAAGACGGTGCAGGATTCATGCGGTTCCGATGTCGGCGGGCACGGTCGGTACGAACACGGGTGTCGGCGTCGCGGCGCGCGCGAGATCACGCGCGCTCAGGCGCCGATGGATCTTGGCCACGATCATTTCGATCGCGACCGTGTTGCTGCCACCACGCGGCACGATGACATCGGCGTACCGTTTGCTGGGTTCCACGAACTGCAGATGCATAGGCTGCACGGTAGTGAGGTACTGCTCGAGGACCGATTCGAGCGTGCGTCCGCGCACCGCCGTATCCCGACGAATGCGGCGGATAAGACGAATGTCGGGATCGGCATCCACGAACACCTTCACGTCGCAGAGATCGCGCACCGATGGGTCCGACAGCAGAAGAATTCCATCGATGACGACAACGTCTGCCGGTTCAATGGGACGGGTGCGCGTGCTGCGCGAGTGCGAAGCGAACTCGTAGACCGGCATCTCCACGCGCTCGCCGCGAGACAACGCGCCGAGATGCGCGGTGAGCAGCTCCACGTCGAACGCATCGGGATGATCCCAGTTGACATGATGCAGCTGCTGCAGCGTCAGGTGTCGAAAATCGCGGTAGTACGCATCCATTTCCAGGAATGCGACCGACGCGTCCGGAAGCGCTTCGGCGACCTTGCGGGCCACTGTCGACTTTCCCGAACCGGTACCGCCGGCGATGCCAATGATGAGCGGCTTCATGACAGCGGGACCGGAACTCTGCACTCTGTGCGCCACAACACGATGGGTATCCTGCATGGAGGTCGTGATCGGCCTGCCACGACGGTGTAACGAATGCGTATCGGAAGCCGGTACCGACGCCGGATCACAAGGAACTTCGCGGCATTGAGTGGGCCGTGGGAGGGGTGCGCGCCGGATTCCGGTTGTGAGTCGGCGCGGTGGGTGGAGCGGGAGCAGAGCGTCCGCTAGCATTCGTCCATGAAACCAGCGTGTGGATCGGGTGCCCGGCGATTGTCCGGATGGTGGCGCTGGGCCGAGCGTGGCCTGGTTGCCCTGTTGACCGTGGGCACCCCCGCCGCAATAAGCGGCCAGGCGGCCGATCGATTTGATCTGATTGTTGCGGCGACCACCGACAGCCATGGCCGCGTGCGGGCATGGGATTATTACGCCAATGCCGCCGATCCGGCCCGGACGCTGGCCGGCGCGGCCACCATTGTGGATTCCGTGCGCCAGGCCAATCCCGGTCGCGTGGTGCTGGTTGACGCTGGCGATCTCCTGCAGGGTAACCCGCTGCTGTTCGTGGCCGCGAAGGTGCATCAGACGCCGGTCCATCCGGTGATCGCCGCGATGAATGTCATGCGGTACGACGCCGCTGTGTTGGGGAATCACGAGTTCAATTACGGAGTTCCGTTTCTTAAACGGGCGGTGGCGCAAGCCGGCTTTCCGTTCCTCGCGGCCAATGTGCGCGATGCCGGCGGCGTGCCATTTGTGCCACCGTTAGCGATCGTCACCCGCCGTATGCCGCGAGGCGGCGTGTTGCGCGTTGGTATCGTCGGTGCCACCACGCCGGGTTCGATGGTATGGGACGCAGCGAATCTGCGCGCGGCGCGCCTGACCGTGTCCGACATCATTCCGGCGGTGCGCCGCGCCGTGTCCGACGCGCGACGTCGCGGGGCCGAGGTGATCGTCGTGCTGTTGCATTCTGGCCTCGACGAGCCGGCAACCTACGACACCATCGCTACGCGACTGCCGTCGGAAAACGTCGCCGCGCGCTTGCCGCGTGAAGTGGATGGCATCGATCTCGTGGTGTATGGCCATTCGCACCGCGAGTTGATCGACTCGACCATCAACGGCACGCTGCTCGTGCAACCGCGCAATTGGGCCGCCAGCGTGGCCGTCGCATCACTGACGGTCGAACGCCGTCGCGGCCGATGGCATGTGGTCGGCAAACGCGGGCAGGCCGTGCGCGTGGCGGGACACGCGGAATCGCCGTCCGTGCTGTCGGCAACGGCGGTGTCGCATCGGGCCGCAGTCGCGTGGGTCACCGCACCCGTGGGTCGCACGAATGTGGCGTGGCGCGCCGACAGTGCGCGCGTCGCCGATATGCCGATCACCGACTTGGTGAACGAGATCATGCGGCGCGAAACCGGCGCCCAGTTGTCCGCGACTGCGGCATTCTCACTCGATGCATCCCTGGATAGCGGCACCATCACGGTCGCTGGACTGAGCAAGCTCTATCCGTACGAGAATCTGCTGCGCGCCGTGAAACTCAGCGGTGCCCAGTTGCGCGCCTATCTCGAGCACGCTGCTCGCTACTATCGATCGCTGGACGCCGACGGCCGCGTGCCGCGCACCGGCGTCGTCGATGTGTCGATTCCAGGGTTCAACTTCGATGTCGTGTCTGGCGCGGAGTATACGATCGACCTGACGCGACCCGTCGGCGCGCGGATCACATCGCTCAGCGTGGGCGGTCGTGCCGTAGCCTCGACTGACACATTTACGATGGCACTCAACAACTATCGAGCGGGCGGCGGCGGCGGATACACCATGCTGGTTGGAGCCCCCGTCGTGTATCAGCGAGAGGTGGACATTCGACAACTGCTGATCGACGAAGTCCGACGCATCGCGGCGCAGGGTCAGACCCTGGAACCCGCCGCGTTCGCGAAGCGCAATTGGTCGCTCCAACCGGACGTTGCCCGCGACGCGGCGTATGTGGAACAGACGCGCGGCCGGGCGTCAGAGGCGTCCGGACGCGCTCCAGCACCGGTGCCTCCCGCAACGAGCCGACAGGGTACGGTGCGCGTGATCGCCTTCAGCGATTTTCACGCGGCGCTGTCGGCGGCCGGCGAGCCGGGCCGCGAAACGGGAGGAGCGATCGCTCTATCAGCCGCCATTCGTCGCGCCCAGCGAGAGTGCACCGGCACCTGTCGCAGTGTCGTCATCCATGCCGGCGACCTGTTTACCGGTCAGCCGGCCTCCGACTGGGATGCAGGACGCCCAACCGTCGCCGTCATGAACCGCATTGACGTCGCCGCCGGCGCGCTCGGCAATCACGAGTTTGACTTCGGACAGGACACACTGCGTGCGCGCCTGGGTGAACTTCGTCATCGACTGTTGGGCGTGAACGTGCGGGATCGCAGCAATACCATGCCCGCCTGGATTCGCGCCGACACGGTGGTGGTTCGCGACGGCATTCACATTGGTATCGTTGGGGCGGCGGGGACTCACACCCGCGCCAGCACCAAGCGGCGCAATGTCGCGAGTCTCACGTTCCTCGATCCAGCACCACTCATGAGCGAGCGTATTCGCGCGCTGCGTGCGGCTGGCGCACATGTCGTACTGGGTGTAATCCACGACGGAGGTCGCTGCGAGGCCAACGACCCGGCGAATTGTCATGGTGGTGGCATCGACGTGGCGCAACGACTGACCGAGCGTCCGGACGCGTTCATCATCGGGCACGCGCATGTGAACCTGACCATGCGCGTCAACGGGTTTCCAGTGGTCGAGCCTTCATCGAGCGGACGCGCCATACAGGTCGTTGACATTCCGCTCGATGGCGGTGTCGCGACCACGACACTGCGAACCATCGCTGGTGCAGACACCGCAGGCGCCGATCCCATCGTCGATTCGCTGGTCCGCGTGGCAGTATCGCGGGTGTCAAGCCGCATCAGCCGACCGGTTGCAACCCTGGCCGATGCGATGCCGCGCCGAGGCGATCAGTACGCGTTGGGTAACCTCGTCGCTGACGCTGCGCGCGCGATGGGCAACGCCGAGTTTGGCATGTGGAACAACGGCGGCATTCGCGCCGACGTGCCCGCCGGGCCGATCACGTACGGCGGCGTGCATGCGATTTCACCCTTCGGCAACGTCCTCGTGCGCCTTCGGGTTCGGGGGGAACTGGTGCGCGCGATTGTCGAGCGCAGCCTGTTGCGCGGCCGGCCTGATGCACACGTGAGTGGGCTGCTGGTGGATTTTGACCCCACGCGGCCTGAGGGACAGCGCGTCGTGCAGTTGACCGATGTCAATGGCACGCCGCTGGTCAATTCGCGACTTTACACGATGATTATCAACGACTTCATGCTGGACGACCTGGACGCCACGCTGCGACTCGCGACGACGGCGCAGGAGATACTGAACATCCGCGACATCGACGCCGTTGCGGGCTACCTGTCCCGACAGCCGCAGCCGGTGCGGGCGAGCGCCCTTCCGCGCTTTCGCGTGGTTGCTGGCGCACGATGAAGGCCTTGCCGGAAGTACGCGTGTATGTGAACGAGCGCGGCGTCAGCGTTCCAGGCGGTTCTACGGCGCTCGACGCCGTCCGCGCGCTGTTCCCCGATCAGGCGAACGCCGTCGCCAGCGGTATCTCGCGATTGACGGACAGTCGCGGGCTGCCAATACCACACGAGACGCCGGTCACGGGCGGCGGGATTTTTCGCGTGGTGCCGGTGCGCGAGCGTGTGGGAGAGGGCGCGTGAACGAGTTATCCGCCGCGTTCACCGAGATTCTCCAACGCATGCCGAAGGCCGAGTTGCACTGCCATCTGGACGGCTCGTTGCGACCATCCACGCTGTTGGCGCTTTCGTCCGAGCAGGACTACCACCTGCCCGTGACGACGGCACCAGCGCTGGGCGACTGGATGCGCGTCGACGATGCGCACAATCTGACGGAGTATCTGGCGCGCTTCGAGATCACCTTGGCCGTCATGCAGGACGCGATGTCCCTGGAGCGCATTGCGTATGAGTTGGTGCTGGACGCGGCGGCAGACGGCGTGCGGTACATCGAGGTCCGCTTCTGTCCGGCGCTGAATATCCGCGGGGGCTTGTCCCTGGATGCGGTGGTGTTGGCCGTCCTGCGTGGCCTCGCTCGGGGGGAAGTCGAATCGGGTACGATGGCGCGGGTGATCATTTGTGCCTTGCGGAGTCTGCCGTGGCCGCATGCGATGGAGATGGCCGAATTGGCGGTGGCATTCAAGGAGCGTGGCGTGGTCGCGTTTGACCTGGCCGGCGGTGAGCTGGGCAATCCCGCGCATCTGCATGCGCTGGCCTTCGACTTCGCGCGCGCGAACAACGTCGCAATCACCGTGCACGCGGGAGAAGGGGATGGCGCGCATTCCATTCACGAAGCCGTGCATCGCTGCGCGACCGATCGCATTGGCCATGGCACACGCCTGCACGAGGATCCCGCGCTCGAAGCGTATGTGATTGATCGGCAGATTCCGCTGGAAGTGTGTCCCACCAGCAATGTGCAGACGCGCGTGGTGTCAGCGTTTGGCGAACACCCACTTGTGCGCTATCGACGCATGGGCGCGGCCGTCACTCTCAGCACCGACAACCGACTCATGAGCGGCGTTTCGCTGACCGACGAGTACGTGCGATGTGCGCAGCATCTCTCGTATGGATTGGCTGACCTCACCGAGATGTCACTGGCTGCGTTCGATGCGGCATTCCTGCCGCAGGCAGAGCGACAGCGACTGCGACACGCCGCCGAGCTGGACATCCGGCAACTGCTGGCCGACGCGCACCCGACGGTGCTGTCATGGGGTGAAATCGAATGAGCGCGCCCTTCACGACGGGCTCGTTTTCGGTGACGCGAAGTGGTCCGGGAGCGCCCGAGGCGCGTATCGCCGCGCACTATGTGCAGCAACGCGTTGGATCGGGATTCCAAACGCCCGTGTGCGGTATCGTGCTCGGCTCAGGACTCGGCGGACTGGCCGCGCACGTCACGAACGCCACGCGCATTCCGTTTTCGCACGTGCCGGGATTCCCGAATGCGACGGTGAGCGGTCACGCCGGGCAACTCATTGTGGGGACACTCGCCGATCGACCGGTGGTGCTCATGGCTGGTCGGTTTCACATGTACGAAGGGCACGACGCCGCACTGGCCGCGTTTCCGGTTCGCGTCATGCACGCGCTGGGTGCGCCGATCTACGTGGCGTCGAACGCGGCGGGCGGAGTGCGGCGCACGTTCGCGCCGGGCGATCTCATGGTGATTGCCGATCACCTGAACCTGATGTTCCGCAATCCGCTCTCAGGTCCGCTGGAAGCAGGCGACGAGCGATTCCCGGACATGTCGGATCCGTATGACCTCGATCTGCAAGCGCGCATGCACGCGGCCGCACGTGTCGTGGGGGTCGCGCTGCAGGTGGGCGTGTATTGCGGCCTGCTGGGGCCGACCTACGAAACGCCAGCGGAAGTGCGCATGCTGGAGCGCCTTGGCGTCGATGCCGTCGGCATGTCGACGGTACCGGAAGTCGTGGTCGCGCGCGCACTCGGCATGCGCGTCGCGGCCGTGTCGTGCATTACCAACAAGGCCGCCGGTCTGTCGCTTCAACCGCTGGACCACGCCGAAGTGATGGAGGCGGGGAAAGCCGTAGCCGCGCAGTTTGAGGGACTGATGATGGAGTTTGTGCGGCGACTGTAGGTGACTATTTCCGCGCCTTCGGCAGCGACGCCAGTCTGCTCTTGAACGCCTGAAACGCGCGCGAGTCGCGGGTCAGCGATTTCATCACCACCGGATTGATCTTCGCGATCTCCGCCTCGGTCGCGGCCACCCGGCTTTCCTCGACCGGATGCGACGCAAAGAAGTTGTCGACCGCACTGGGATTTGTTTTGCGCACTGCAATAAGCGTGCGGAACATGCTGGGCATGCCGCGCGGATCGATGCCGGCGCGCGTCACGAATGTCACACCGTACTTGTCGGCTTCGGCCTCATCGTCACGGCTGAATTTCGCAAAGGCCGCACCGCCCGCCACGTTGATGGCCGTACTGCCGACACCACTGTTGCACACGGCAGGGGCAATGATGCACCCCAGCGTCACGCCGATGCCCGCGCGTTGCTGATCGCGCATCTGCAGCATGCTGTGACGTCGCGTAACGTGGGCGATCTCGTGACCGATGACTCCGGCCAGTTCCGACATGTTCACCGTGCGCTCGATCAAACCGCGGTACACATAGATGTGTCCACCGGGCACCGCAAAGGCGTTGATATCTGTCTGGTCGACCACATTGAATGACCACTTGAGGCTGCGGTCATCGGAGACGCGCGCGATTGAGTCGCCCAGCACGGAGATATAGCGGGCGACCTCGGGGTCGCGCACGAGGGGCAGCTGCTGCGCCACCTGTGCGGCATACTCATTCCCGAGATCGACTTCCTGTTGGGTGGAGGCCAGACAACCGGCTGTCAGGAGCATCGCCACGCCAGAAACGACTCGGCGCGCGGTCGGAATCGCATATGGGGTCATTGTCGTTATCTCTCATCACTCGGGGTTCACGGTGCGGCATATTGTAGGGTACACGACAGGGGACGCTTTGAGCCACCCAGTCGCCAATGCGCGAACATCTCCTACCCCGGATCAATGTGAAGCTTCTGACTCTCGCCCGAGACCTGCAGCGACGGAAAGCACGTGAGCGCCAACAGTGCTTTGTGGCTGAAGGAGTGCGTTCTGTAGAGGCCCTGCTCGCCTCTCCTCTGTCCATTGTGGGACTCCTCGTGACCGATGCCGTGTCCGAGGATCCGCGCGGTGCGGCGCTGCGGATACGTGCCGAGGAGCAGGGCGTGCCGGTGAAGGAGATCTCCCGGACTGATCTGGAAGGCGCCGCCAGCACGGAATCGCCGCAGGGCGTGCTGGCAGTGGCCAAAATCCCGGATCTTCGCCTGGAGCCCCCCGTGGAAGGCCAGAGCGCCCGTTATCTCCTCCTGGATGCCATCCAGGATCCGGGGAATGTGGGTACCATCGTGCGGACGGCGGCAGCCCTGGGGGTCAGCGCCACCATTGCCCTGCCGGGAACCGTTGACCTCTGGAACGCCAAGGTCGTCCGTAGCTCGATGGGGGCTCTGTTCGTGCACCCCGTACCAGCGGCAAGTTGGGAAGAGGTCACGGCATTTCTGGACGCCAATGACATCGCCTGCTGGGCGGCGGACGCGGATGGCCTCGTGATCGACTCGTCGGATGACCTGCGCCGAGCTGTTCTGCCCGCGCGATTGGCGCTGGTGGTGAGCAACGAAGGCGCGGGACTATCACCGGAGGCCGCGGCTCGTGCGTCGCGGGGTGTGGCAATCGGCATGGCGCCGCATATCGAGTCGCTGAACGTGGCTGTGGCCACCGGCATACTGCTGCATGCGTTGCGTCCGGGCTGACGTCCGGAAGACCGCAGGCGCGACCTTCTACTCATGATGCTGCCACTCACTGCCGAATTCGCCGCGATGGTGCTGCTGCCGATCTTTGCGATCGGGGCCTCCATCGGATCGTTCCTGAACGTGTGCATTGCCCGTTGGCCCGCCGAGTTAAGCGTGGTCAAACCCCGCTCGCGATGCCCCAAGTGCGAACGACCCATTGCCTGGCATGAGAACATTCCCGTCGTCAGTTGGCTGTTGCTGCGCGGAAAGTGTCGCGGATGCGGCCTGCCCATCTCGATGCAGTATCCGGCGGTGGAACTGCTGGTGGCGGTGGGCTGGGTGGCCAGCGTGCTCGTGTTCGGAGTCACGTTCGAGGCCATTCGTGTCGCGGTCTTCGGGACGATTCTGTTTGGCATCGCCGTCACCGATGCCAAGCACTACCTCATCCCCGATGGCTTCACGGTGACCGGCCTCATGCTCATGCTCGGCATGGCGGTGGCCAACTTCTTCGTCGGCGAAACGTCGCAGTTCGCCACGCCGTGGCCAGCGCTGCTGGGTGCCTGCGTTGGCGCTGGTGCCATCACGATCATCGGGTGGTTGGCGGAAGTCGCAATGAAGCGGGAAGCGATGGGATTTGGCGACACGACGCTGATGGCTGTTGTCGGTGCCGCGCTGGGTCCGGAACGCGCGCTGTTGACCATCATCGGCGGGGCGTTTGTTGGTGCCGTGTTCTTCCTCGTGTTTGTCGGACCCGTGGTATGGGTGCGCAATAGACGGAGCGGCAAGGATTTTGAGTTTCCTGACGTGCCCTTCGGGGTGTTCCTTGCGCCTGCCGCGCTGCTTGCCTTGCTTTGGGGTGATCGTCTCATCGTCTGGTACGTGCAGCGCTCATTCCCAACGTGAACAATCCGTCAACACCGCGAAGTGACG
>JBEBIR010000417.1:0-3911 GCA_040080315.1 Gemmatimonas sp. | reverse complement strand
GGGCTTGTCTCGTACCCGTTGACGTTCGCGTTGACGCGCGGTGTGATCATGCTGCTCGTGAGCGCCCTGCTCGGCGCGGATCTGGCGTTCCAGCGACTGCCGGAAATCCTTTTGATCGTCACGTTGCTGATCGTCGCGCATATTGGAGTAGGACTGATCGCCACTGCGGCGGTGGTGGCCTTCCGCACCTCTTTTTCGATTCCGGAATTCGTCATGATGGCGTCGAGTTTTCTTGGTGGTGTGTATTGGCCGACCAGCGCAATTCCGTCGTGGATTCGACAGGTGTCCGAGGCTCTTCCCATCTCGTACGGACTGCGCGCGTTGCGGCTGACGCTGCTGGAGGGCCGCCCGCTCTCGGCAATTGCCGGCGACGTCTCGGCACTGGCGGGATACGGTAGTCTGCTGATGGTCGTGGGTACGCTCGCGCTCACCCGCGCATTGGCGTACGCTAGAGGCCGTGGTACGCTATCACAATACTGATTCCATGCAACGCGATCGCGATTTCCCGACCACCCTGTCGCCCGAGGTCCGCTTGCTGCTCTTCGCGGCAGGACCACCTGCGGCCGACGCTGCGATTCACGCGCTGATCAATTCCGGCGAGATCAACTGGGAGTCGCTGCTTGATGCTGCCGACGCTGAACGCGCGACGGCAATTCTGTGGCGACGTATTCGGAACAGTCTACCGCCAGATCTGCGGCCCGCCGTTCGCGCGCGGTTCGAGCGGAGCGCGTTGGTTGCCGACTTTACGTCGAGTTACATGGAGCAGCGCGCTGGAGAGACGCTGTCTGCGCTCGCCAGCATCGGGATTGTGGGCGTTCTCCTGAAGGGAGCCGCATTGGCGGAGACGGTGTACGGATCGTACTTCGAGCGGCCTATGGGTGACATCGATCTGCTGGTGGAGCCGACGCAAGCGCAGGCGGCCTGGCGTCTCGCCCAATCGTCGGGATGGCAGTGGGACGCGGCGCGCTATCCCTTGGCGAACTACGAGCGCCACGCTCACCTCCCACCGCTGCAGGACAGCAAGGGAGGCATTCTTCGGCTTGAGCTTCACTCGTCACTTTTTGTCGCGGGAAGCCCGTTCCTGCTGTCAGAACGCGAGCTTCGCGAACGAGGTCGCGAAATCTCGGTTGGGCACGGCGCTGCGCGCGCGGTCGTCCCGTGCCGCGAGCACCTCCTCCTTCACACGTGCGTGCACTTCGCGTGGTCGCACATGCTGTCGTTCGGAGCCTGGCGATCGTTCCGTGATGTCGTGGCCCTGGCCAGCGCCGGAATCGACTGGGGCTTCTTCGAAGCCGAGGTACAGCGCAATCGCGCGGCGTCGAGCGCGTATTGGACCCTGCACCTCGCTAAGCGGCTTGCCAGCGCCGACGTGCCGAGTGACACCATACACCGGTTGGCGCGGTCCACCGACTCGATGGCACGCGGGCTGACGGAGCGCCACTTGGAGGGTGAACTGTTTTCCGGTCAACCCGAATGCCCGTCGGTGTCACTTCGTCGCTTGTTGTGGGAGGCGGCAATCCGCCCTGGACGGTCATCACACGGAAGCGCGCGCCCGTGGAACCTCGACGACGTCGGCGGAGTGGGGGAGGTCGCGCGTCGCGGGGTCCACGAGCGTCTGACGCAGATCGGCGCGACCGTTCGCTACCTCAGGAGGCTGGTCGACTGAGGAGGGCAGATGCAAAGACCACCTGCCGCGTGATCTGCGACAGGTGGTTCTTAGTGAATTCTCAAGCCGCTTTTCCAGCATCACCGCCCGAACGACTGGGCGGCCGAGCGACTGCTCAGGAGCAGCGTACGTTGGAATTCTGATAATTGCAGCCGTCGCGGTTTCCGACGGTGTCGAACGGCCCTTGGTTTCCCGCGAGCGTGATCTCACGGAGCGTTCCGAACTCGGTGAGCTTCGGCGATTCGTACATATAACCCCTCCTCAAAGTGAGATACCGAGACCATCGTCTCGATGCAGCGCGGTCTAATCACCGCAATGATATAGAAAACTGCTCTTCGGCGCCAGATGGCCACCGCCGATACTTCGCCGCCCTCTCTCGCCCGATCGACCGACAGAAGGTGGTGACTGCATTCACTGATCATTCTGCCAGTTCCGTGCCAACGATTATTCGCCAGTCAGAATTCGCAGCGATCTCGGCTTTTGAGCATACGAACTCGGCCTTTACGGATCGCTGCGGAGCCACCACTCGGCATGCGCGGCGTAAGACATTGCCACGACATCACTTGGGTCGGTCTTAGCACCGCCAAGATAGCGGTCAATCGCAGACAGGAGTCGCGGCGAATCCACCACGCCGAGGTCCGCCAGGCACATGCCCCTGTCGAAATCAGCCCTCGCCTGTTGCAAGTGTGCACACACAGTGCGGTGGAAATACGACACCGGGAGACCGGTTCTCGACGTTCTCGGCCCCGTGACGGAATCCGGAAGCAGGCCGCGAAGGGCGCGCCGGAGGAGGCGTTTGTTCTCTCCGCTACTTGCCAAACTCTCCTCTCGCGGTCGACCAGCCGCGTACCGTATCACCCGCGCATCCATCAACGGTGATCGAACTTCGAGACCGGCCTCGGCGTAGAATCCGTCGATCTGCGCGCTCACCCGCTCGATAAACGGTGACTGCAGAAACCACGCCTGTTCCGCTCCGGCGAACGACTCGGTGCGACGACGCGGGATGCGTGCGTAGCGACGTTCGATCATTCCGCTGTGCTTCGCGAACTCCGGTCGGATCCATGGTGGAATCGACCGATGCGCGAGATCACCCAATGTCATTCCCGTTACGCGCCGGCCCACTGACACGATCCAAGGCGGCATATTCGGTCGAATCGCGTTCTTGAACAGGTCGTATGCAGTCATCCGCCCGAAGAGCGCCCGCCATTCGCGTCGCAACGTGCGCCACCGCAGCTGCCGCAGATGATCGGCAAAGAACACCGGCGATAACGAAAACCAGAAATCTCCACCCAATCCGTTGAATACGACGCGCGCAGAATCGCGTCGACAGGCAACGGCGAGCGCACGGTTCCACAACTCATACGTGTGCACGAATGGCTCGTCGCGTTGAATGGCGCGAACCTGCGGATCATCAATCGCGGGGATTTCGTCGATGGCAACCCAGGTCGGCTCACGATGCCAGAACTGGGTTGTCGCAAGGATCAACTCATCTTCGCGCCCCGGATCCCCTTCCGGATGCGAAACAGAGACAGCCTTGAGCAGCGGAGTCAGTCCTTCGCGCTGCAACATCATCTGTCCCGCGCCGTAAACCGACGTCGAGTCGTAGCCACCGCTCAGCAGGACGGCGGTCCCTTCCACGTCAAATCGCGTTCGAACTGCCGCGCCAATCAGTTCAAGCAGTTCGTCGGACGCCTCGTCGAATGGGGTGGCGGTGCGTCGGTCAAAAATCGGCACCTCCCACCAGCGCGACACGTTCACCGCGCGCGTCGTCGACCAGCGGAGCGCGCATCCTGCCGGGAGTCGCGCGATGCCAGCGAACGGTGTTTCACTCGCATGCACGGTGCCCACGTCGGCGGCATCCTCGGCGATCGTGAGCAGGTTCAGCTCGCGCGGAACCCCCGCGACGCGACGCAGCGTACGCGCGAGCGACGACACCGCCAGTCCGTGCCCAACGCTGGCGAAAAACAGTGGGCGCGTGCCCGCGTGGTCGCGCGCGGCCAGCAGCCGCGACTCCGTCGCATCCCACGCGATCCACGCGAAGTCGCCTTCGAGTCGATGCATTCCCATTTCGCCCCACGCCTGCAGTGCGGCGAGAATCCATCGCGCGGCCGGTGCCGAGGCGTCCGGCGCCTCGCATCCCGCATGGCGGAGCTGTCGCGCCAGCGCGTCCCGATAGTAGAGCGTGGCGTCGGCGATGACGGTGTAGCGATCGTCGGCCGCGAGCTTCGACTCGCGTCGGCCGCCG
>JBEBIR010000416.1:0-3929 GCA_040080315.1 Gemmatimonas sp. | reverse complement strand
CTGCGAAAAGATCTCGGGCAGTGGAATCACCGTGCGCGCCCTTTTCGCAGTATCTGCAACGTGGCCGCGTGGATGTCGGCTTCCTCGGGGCAGCACAGATCGATCGTTTCGGCAATTTGAACAGCACCGTGATCGGCAGCTATGCGCATCCCAAAGTTCGACTGCCGGGTGCTGGCGGCGCACCGGAGATCGCCATGCATGCGCGCGAGGTGTTGGTGGTGATGAAGCAGTCAGTGAAAGCGTTCGTGGCCGAACTTGACTTCACGACGAGTGCAAGCCGCCCGAGCGCGCTGATTACCGATCTCGGCATTCTCGAGCCCGAGTCCGGCACGCGCGAGCTCACGCTGTGCTCCCTGTACGCGGATGTGACCGTGGAGCAAGTGCGCGCGGCCTGCGGTTGGCCGCTGCGCGTAGCCGACACGCTCACGACTGTAGCCCCTCCAACCGACACCGAGCTGTCGGTGCTCCGTGCACTGCACACGCGTACGGCCGAGGCACATTCTCAGCGTGTGCGCATCACCCTTCCGCAGTAGAGCGTTTCATCTCCGTCTCCTGTCCGCCGTCTTCCGTCTCACCGTCTGTTGTCTCCCTTCCCCCATGCACAACCACCACGTGAAACCCCCACTCCCCGGCCCCAAGGCCCGCGCCATGATCGCCCGCGACGCCTTGGTCGTGTCGCCGTCGTATCCGCGTGACTATCCGTTCGTGATGTCGCATGGCAAGGGCGCCGAGGCGTGGGATGTTGACGGCAATCGCTTCCTGGATTTCGCAGCGGGCATCGCGGTCTGCAGCACCGGGCATTCGCATCCGGCGGTCGTCGCGGCCATTTGCGAGGCCGCCGGCCAATTCCTTCATATTTCAAGTGATTATTGGCACGAGGGTCAAGTTCGCCTGGGTGAGCGCATCAGCGAGCTTAGACCAATGGGTGACGAGCCCGTGATGAGCTTCATGTGCCAGAGCGGCACCGAATCGGTGGAAGGCGCGCTCAAGCTCGCGCGCTATGTCACCGGTCGTAGTCGGTTCATCGGCTTTCTGGGCGGCTTTCACGGGCGGACGATGGGCTCACTGTCGTTCACCTCCAGCAAGTACACTCAGCAGGTGGGATTCTTCCCGTCGATGCCCGGTGTGACGCACGTGCCGTACCCCAACAACTATCGTCCGCTCTTTGCCGGTGACGATCAGGGCAGGGCGGTGCTGGAGTACATCGAGCAAGTGTTGTTTGCTTCCAACGTTCCCGCCAAGGAAGTCGCGGCCATTCTCATCGAACCGATCCAGGGCGAAGGCGGCTACGTGGTGCCACCGGCCGGGTTCCTTGAAGGATTGCGCGCGCTGTGTGACCGCCATGGCATCATGCTCATCTTCGATGAAGTGCAGTCGGGGATTGGGCGCACGGGCAAGATGTTCGCGGCTCACCACACCGGTGTCGCGCCGGACATCATGTGTCTGGCCAAAGGACTCGGAAGCGGCATGCCGATTGGCCTGGTGGTTGCCAAGAGGAAATGGATGGTGCAGTGGAAGCGCGGCGCACACGGCAACACGTATGGCGGCAATCCGGTCTGTTGTGCGGCGGCGCTGGCGACGATCGACCTGGTGGAAGGCGGGTATATGGAGAACGCCGCACTGGTGGGCGACTACTTCATGCAACGCCTTCGCGAGTGGCAGTCGCGCTGTCCGCAGATTGGAGAGCTGCGTGGACACGGCTTGATGATCGGCATGGAGCTTGTCGTTGGGAATGGCGACAAGACGCCGGCCCGCAAACTCTGCGATGATCTGATTACACGCGCCTATCACAACGGACTGCTCCTGCTGTCGTGCGGTGCAAGTACCGTGCGCTTCATGCCGCCGTTGCTCATTTCGCGGGAGCACGTGGATGAGGCGATGACGACGCTTGAGGCGAGTATGATGGAGGCGCTTGGATGACGCCCCCCTCCCGCGACCCCCGCTACGACATCCTGTTCGAGCCGGTGACCATTGGACCGGTCACCGCGCGCAATCGTTTCTTTCAGGTGCCCCATTGCAACGGCATGGGTCATCAGATGCCGGCCGCGCACGCGGCCATGCGCGAAGTGAAGGCGGAGGGCGGATGGGCGGTGGTGTCCACCGAGGAGTGTGAGATTCATCCCAGCGGCGATGTGACGCCGTATGTCGAAGCGCGCCTGTGGGACGATGCGGATATCCCTGCTTTGGCGCTCATGTGCGAGCGCGTGCACGCGCATGGCGCGCTGGCGGCGGTGGAGCTCACACACAACGGACCGACGTCGTCCAATTTGTACTCGCGAGAAGTCGCGCTGGCGCCGTCGCACCAGCCGCTCAAGTACGGATACCCGCACCAGGCGCGCGCGATGACGAAGCACGACATACGCGAGTATCGTCGCTGGCATCGCGAGGCGGCCATACGCGGGCGCACGGCCGGGTTCGATCTTATCTACGTGTATGCGGGACATGATTTGAGTCTCGCCATGCACTTTCTGCAACGACGGCGCAACCATCGCACCGACGAGTACGGCGGCTCGCTGGAGAACCGCGCGCGACTGTTCCGTGAGATCATCGAAGACACCAAGGATGCGGTCGGCGACACCTGTGGCGTCGTGGTGCGCTTCGCGGTTGAGGAACTGCTGGGCGACGATGGCGTCACGGTCGCCGAGGCGCAGGAAGTGGTGCATATGCTGGGCGAACTGCCGGATCTCTGGGACGTGAACGTGGCCGCGTGGTACAACGACTCCATTCCCTCGCGGTTCGCCAAGGAAGGCCATCAGGAGGCGTACACACACTGGGTGAAACGCTTCACCACCAAGCCCGTGGTTGGCGTGGGTCGCTTTACGTCGCCCGATACCATGGTGGATCAGATCCGGCGCGGTGTGATGGACATGATTGGCGCCGCGCGCCCGAGCATCGCTGATCCGTTTCTTCCGAAGAAGATCGAGGAAGGACGTATTGATGACATCCGTGAGTGCATCGGCTGCAATATCTGCGTCACCGGCGACATGACCATGACGCCCATTCGCTGCACGCAGAATCCGTCGATGGGTGAGGAGTGGCGCAAGGGATGGCATCCTGAGCGCATCGCGGCGAAGCGTTCCGACGCACGAATTCTTGTTGTTGGCGCTGGCCCGGCCGGACTCGAAGCGGCGCGTGCCCTTGGCCAGCGCGGGTATGACGTACACCTGTCTGAGGCCACTCGTGAACTGGGCGGACGTGTGCTGTCGGAATCGCGACTACCGGGCCTGGCGGAGTGGATGCGCGTGCGCGACTGGCGCGTGGGTCAGATCGAGAAGCTGCCCAATGTCACGGTGTACCGCGAGTCGCCAATTGTGGCGCAGGACGTGTTGGATTTCGGCGCAGAGCATGTCGTGCTCGCCACAGGATGCATGTGGCGTCGCGATGGATACGGACGCTCGAATGGGTCAGCTATCGCTGGCTTTGGTGACCAAGTCTTGACGGCGGACGACCTGATGGCCGGACGCCTGCCGAGTGGGCACGTGGTGATCTTCGACGACGACGCGTTTTATCTGGGCAGCGTGATGGCCGAGCTGCTCATCAAGGCCGGATGCACGGTCACGATTGTCACACCGGAAGACACCGTGTCATCGTGGAGCTCGAATACGCTCGACTTTCGGCATATCCAGAAGCGCCTGTATGCGCTGGGCGTGCAGCAGGTGACGACGCACAACATCGTGTTCGCGAGTGTCGGTGGGGTGCGCGCGCAGCACCATTGGTCCGGCGTCATTCAGGATATCGCGTGCGACGCCATTGTCAGTGTGACCGCGCGCCTGCCGAACGATGCGTTGTACGTTGAGCTGCTGTCACGCGAGCCGGAGTGGCAGGCGGCAGGCGTGAAGACGGTCCAGTGTATTGGTGACGCGCACGCGCCGGGGCTCATCGCGCACGCGGTGTACGCGGGGCACCGCTACGCGCAGACGTTTGACGAG
>JBEBIR010000415.1:0-3934 GCA_040080315.1 Gemmatimonas sp. | reverse complement strand
GTACATGGATTCCTGCGAGCACAGGGCGATGGCCGCGCACCGCGCGCAGCGTCCGCAAACCTGCCAGTGGCGGAGACCGAGGCCGACGTACAGAAAGAGTCGGCGGCGAATCTTGCGGCCACCAGAGACGGCTGGCCGAAGACGATCGCATTTCTGAAAAAGAATCTTGGTGTGAAATAGACTATTTGAACTGCGAAGGCCGCCAAACGGCCTCACGACAAGTCAACCACGGAGTTCGCAGAGTTCACGGAGTACTGCCTGACTCGACTCTGCGAACTCTGCGAACTCCGTGGTTGAGTATTTTTTCTGACTCGTTTCTTGGCACGCCTATCGTTGCAGGGCACGAAACGCCAACGCCGCCACTACACCGCCGGCGACCGGCCCCACCACGGGAATCCATGCGTACGACCAGTCGCTTCCACCCTTTCCTGCGATAGGCAGCAGCGCGTGCGCAATGCGCGGTCCGAGATCGCGCGCCGGATTGATGGCGTAGCCGGTGGTACCGCCCAGCGACAAGCCAATGCCCCAGATTAGCGCCCCAATGAGCATCGGACCGATGTTGGTGGCCGGTTGCGCGCCCTGCGCGGCAACGCTGTTGATGGAGCTCGCGACAAAGACCAACACCGCGGTACCGATGAGTTCGCTTACGAAGTTCGCCGAGGGCGCGCGCACCGCCGGTGACGTGCAGTAGCAGCCCAATTTGCTGCCCTGATCAACCGTGCGACCCCAATGTGGCAGATAGTGCAACCACACCAGGGTGGCGCCCACGATGGCACCCGCAAACTGCGCGACGATGTGCGCGATGGCGTCGGCGGTGGTCCGCGTACCCATGACCACATTCGCCAGCGTGACCGCAGGATTGAGTTCACCCGGCGCACCGAAGGCCGCGGCCGTGAACACGCCCAACAGCACCGCCAGCGCCCAGCCTGTTGCGATCACGATCCATCCACTGTTTTGGGCCTTGGAGTCTTTCAGCAGGACGGCGGCGACAGCGCCGTTACCAAGCAGGATGAGCACCATGGTGCCGAGGAATTCGCCGAGTGCGGTTGCAGGCATGCGGTATCCAGGAAGGGGGGGAGAGTGGGTCGCGCAGATGTTAGCGACTGGCGCGTGGTCCGGCGAGCTCCGCAACCTCACGCACACCCTCAGACCCGCGCGGACGCTCCCCTGCTTCCAGTATCCTCAATGGGTTTTGCATCTCGGTTCTGAGAATGTTGGCTAGTTTAGTGTCCATCCTGAACCGTCACCTCGGCACAGCTGGCCTCCACGTTCAGGACAGGTACTCCCTTGGAGCGAGCAGTCACGTTCCCCTCACCTCGCTGATCCGATGTCCACCTCACGTGCAGGGACCGCGCACCAGCGACTGGCGGAAATTGCGTGTCGCACCGTCGCACTCATGCTGCTCACCGGCTGCTCCGTGGTTGCGCAAACTCCGCCGCTGGCGTCTGCAGCGCCCTTGCCCAAGGTGCTGGTGATTGCAACCGGTGGAACGATTGCCGGCGTGCAGAACGCTCCGGGCACGCTCGGCGGCTATCGGGCTGGCGCACTCCCCGCCGAGCAGATTATCGCGTCCGTTCCGGAGCTGTCCAGGCACGCAGTAGTCGAGGCAGAACAGTTCTCCAACGTGGCCAGCACGGCCATCACTCCTGCGCAGTGGCTCGCGCTGTCAAAGCGCATCGAGGCGGTGCTGCGCGACAGAAAGGACCTCGCTGGGGTCGTTGTCACGCACGGCACCGACCGACTGGAGGAGACAGCATTCTTTCTCTATCTCACCGTTCGTTCGGACAAGCCGGTGATCGTCGTTGGTGCACAACGTCCGGCCACCGGCATCAGCGCGGATGGACCGATCAATCTGCTGGCCGCGGTACGAACAGCGGTATCGCCACAGGCCGTTGGCAAGGGTGTGATGGTGGTGATGGACGATCGCATCATCTCGGCGCGCGAGGTTCGCAAGTTGTATCAACGCACCGGTGGATTTTCCGGCGGCGAGATGGGGATGCTCGGCGTTGTCGGCGCGAATGGACCCGAGTTTCTCTTTGCCCCGGTGCGCCGTCATGGCGAGCAGAGTGAGTTTGACATGCGCAATGTCGACTCGTTGCCGCGGGTGGAGATGACGTTCAGCTATCCCGGGGGAAGCGGACCGCGATTCGACGTGCAACCCGCCGGTGTCGCCGTGCAGAGCAACGGATTTACGCGGGCCGAGTCCGAGGTGTACACGGCGCTCCGACGCGCCGGCGTGGTGGTGGTGACGGTGTTCGCCGGCGGCGACAATATGAGCTCAGTTGGTCGCGGCGGCGGGCCCCCTTTCGACAGCACGCAAGCGGCGGGCGCCCGTCGTGATTCGACTCGCGCCGATGGATCGCGCGCGGACACGTTGCGTGCCACACGCGTCGATTCGGTGCGCGTCCCACCCGCGCCACCAATGGTCACGGCGCAACATCTCACGCCGGCCAAGGCGCGCATCCTGCTCATGGTGGCGCTGACGCGCACCAAAGACCCGCGCCAGATTCAGCAGCTTTTTCAGAGATACTGAGTACTGAGTACTAAGTACTGAGTACTGAGTACTCAGTATCGCCGAAGCGAGCTCATGTGAGACCCGGACCTTGGCATATTGCTTCATGGGAGTGCACTATCAAGGTCACACTTGAGTCCATTGCTCAACACACCGGGCGGAGCAGGTCGGCCGCCATCACGAGGACACTATGCGCAAACTCCTGATTCTGGCTGCCGCGTTGGTCGCCTGTTCGAAGGCGGAAACACCTGCGACCGACACCACTGCGATGGCCCCGGCGATGGCTCCGGCGCCTGCTGCGCTTACCGCCGCTGATGTGGCCGGAACGTGGAACGGCATGAACATGGGAGAGACCAGTGACTCGGTCACTGCTCGCTGGACCGCGGTCAACGTCGATGACAACAGTGGCACACTGACCATCGAGGGCTCAAAAGAGGCGATCCCGTTCACTCGAGTGTTCGACGCGGACAGCATGGTCGCGACGTCCACAGCCGCCTACGCCAATCCGGCCGATGCCAAGGGACCGAAGATGATGTTCCGTTCCGTTGGACGTCTGAAAGACGGCAAGTTGGTGGGAACATCCGCCAACATGCTGGCCAGCAAGCCGGATTCGGTCGTGCTGCGCGGTCGTTGGGAGGCCACGCGCGCGCCGTAAGGGAACCGTCATTCGCACAGCACAGCGGGCCGCCTCCTTGCGAGGCGGCCCGCTGTGCATTCACTCGCTGAGTTACCGACCGACAATCGCGCCGTACACAAGCTTTTGAAATTGCAACTCGATCGGATGCGGGCAGCCGGCGTACACTTGCGTCCATACCATGCCGATCAGTGCCTTCGCGCGATCAATCCAGAAGTACGTCCCGGCATAGCCGCACCACTGATATTCGCCGGGCGACGTGGGCAGCCCCGCGGCCACCGAGTCGAGCATGACGACGCCGCCAAATCCTTGTCCGTAGCCACGCTTGGTGCCAAGCGGCGGTGGCGTGATTGGCGAGAGTTCCGGGGGTAGGTGATTGCGCAACATCATGTCCACGCTGTTCTGCGTGAGCACGCGACGCCCGTCCAGCGTTCCGCCGTTCAGCAGCATCTGCGTGAAGCGCAGGTAGTCGTCAATCGTCGACAGCAGTCCCTGTCCACCGGCGAACACTTTGTCGTCCGCACGATATCCGTCACCGATCAGCACGGTGTCCGGCATCAACGCGCCGTTGGGACCTCGCGCGTAGACGGTCGCGATGCGGCCTTGCATGGCTGCCGTCGCATGAAAACCTGTCTCGCGCATGCCGAGTGGCCTGAACAGCTCGTCCTCGAGATAGCGATCGAAGCGCTTGCCGCTGGCCACCTCGACCACACGTCCCATCACGTCCATCGCCATGCTGTAGTTCCATCGACTTCCCGGATCGGACAGCAGGGGAAGGCGCGCGATAC
>JBEBIR010000414.1:0-3939 GCA_040080315.1 Gemmatimonas sp. | reverse complement strand
TGTTCCTGCTGAAGGTGTTCCAACGTCGACAGCACGTTGCCCGGGCCAAGTGCGTCGCCCCACGCCAGGAGACCGCGCGGATAGTTGACGCCTTTGGTCATCGCCGTCTCGATGTCACCCGCCGACGCGATCCCGAGTTCCAGCGCCGATACCGCCTCGTTCACCAACATGGCCAGCACGCGCTGCACAATCTCGTTCCCACGCTGCGCGTCCTCCACGGGTGATGGCCGCGGCGTGCCGGCGCCGTATTCATAGTAGCCGCGACCGGCTTTTTGACCCAACCACCCGGCCTCCACCAATCGCTGCTGCGTAACCGACGGACGATAGCGCGGATCGTGAAAGCTGCTCTCATACACTGAGCACGACACCGCAAAGTTCACGTCGTTGCCGATCATGTCCATCAGCGTGAACGGTCCCATCTTGAAACCGCCAATGGTCGTCAGCGCCCAGTCAATCGTGGCCGCGTCCGCGACGCCTTCGTCCAGCAGTCGCAACGACTCGCCGTAGAACGGACGCGCCACGCGATTCACGAGGAACCCCGGCGTGTCCTTGACCCGCACCGTCGTTTTTCCCCACGACTGAACGAGATTCTCCGCGACGATCGCCAGGTCAGGCGCCGTCGAGATCGCCGGAATGATCTCCACCAGTGGCATGATCGTCGGCGGATTGAAGAAGTGCACGCCAACCACGCGCTCCGCATGCAGACACGCACCGCCCAAAGCGGCGATTGACAGCGACGACGTGTTGCTGGCGAACACCACCTGAGGCCCCACAACCGACTCCAACGTGCGAAACAGCGCCTGCTTGGCGGCCAACTGTTCGACGATCGCCTCAATCACCATCCAGCAGTCCGCAAACACTGCCAGTTGCGGGGGCTCTACGCCGTCAACGTAGACAATACGCGCTTGCACCGCGTCGGCGTCATCGCGCGTCTTGCGACCCTTGTCGACGTCGCGACGCAGTGCCGACGCGTGAGCGTCGCGAGCGCGCGCGACGGCCGCGCGCTGCGCATCGGCCAGCACCACCGGATGCCCGTGCGTCGCCGCGACCAGCGCGATGCCGGCGCCCATGGCACCGGCACCCACGACGCCAATGGGCATCTCGGCGGCCGTCCTGTACATCGGCGTCATCGAAAACTGATTGGCGGCCTGACTCATTCGCCGCGGTACACCGGCTTGCGTTTCTCCAGAAATGCCCGCACGCCTTCCTCATAGTCCGCCGTCTTCCCAGCCTCATGCATCGCCTGCGCTTCCACGTCCAATTGCGCATCCAGAGAATTGCCGAACGACATGTTCAGTGCCCGCTTGGTCAGACCGAATCCGCGTGTGGCCTGCGTGGCCAGCGTGTGGGCCATCGTAAACGCCGCGTCCATCAGCACCGCGTGCGGCACCACGTCCCAGATCAGTCCCCACTCTTTGGCCTTGGTGGCGGAGACCTTCTCGGCAAGAAAGAACATCCCTGTCGCGCGCTGCACGCCCACCAAACGCGGCACGAAGAACGTCCCGCTCGTGTCGGGAATGAGTCCGAGTTTCGCGAAACTCTCCACAAACACGGCCTCCTCCGCGGCGATGGTGATGTCGCATGCGAAAGCCAGATTTGCCCCCGCACCCGCAGCGATGCCGTTCACCGCGCAAATGACCGGCTTCTCGAGATGTCGAATGCCGCGGATGATCGGATTGTAGCTGGCCTTCACAAACTCGCCGATATCGGGCATTGGCCCGTCTCCCGCGGGCAGTGCTTCGGCCAGGTCCTGGCCAGCGCAGAAACCGCGACCAGCGCCAGTAATCAGCACGGCGCGTACGCGCATATCGCCAGCCGCGCGCGCCAGCGCATCCTGCATGGCTTTCGCCATCGCCCGCGTGAAGCTGTTGAGGACGTCGGGACGATTGAGCGTGAGGATCAACACCCCATCGCGCAGCTCCTCCCCTATCGACGGGTCCTTCGGGCCTTCATGCCAAGGTTCGCTCATGCAGGGAAATTAGCGGGCAAATCGCGCCTCGGCGCCCTCTCGCGCACCGCGGCATTTGATGCTATGGTAGCCGAGTCGTCCCGCCCCATCGCGCATCAAGCCCCCTGCGTGACCACTTGGCTCGGCACGCTCGCAACATGTCCCACCCGGCTTCAGGAGCGGCTGCATGGATTCGACGATCGTAGACTGGTTAAACAGTGTCGGCGCTCAGGCGTTCAAGTGGTCACTGGGAATCTTCCTCGTGGTGAACGGTGCGGCGGCCATCGCGTTCTTCTTGAGCAGGGATCGCGCGATCGTGAATCGCTGGACGGGCCGGGTTCTCGCGATCGATCTCCTATTGCTCGGCACCGGCGCCGGTGTACCGCTCATGACCAGCATGGCCAGCATGACCGTATCCGTGATTTCAGCGTCGTTCGGCCAAGCGGCAGTCGGCACGACAAGTCTGGAATCGTCCGCCGCGGCGGAACTCAGCCGAAAGTGAGGAAGGTCGTGGCAAGCCGTTCGTCTGCGTAGGGCGGCAGTTCCCTCACTCGACGCGCCCGGCGAGATTTCCGCCATGTCGCCCACTCACACCCGCGCGCCCGCATTGTCCACGCGCGCACCGGCCATCGCCCCGCGCAATGGCTTCGACTGGCGTCGGATCGCCTACCACACCCTGGTCTCTCGGGCCCTCGATGATGTCGAGGAAACGACCAATCGAAATCGGTCCTCGGTTCCCAAGGACCATGTGGTGCTGTATCAGTTCTCGGCCCGCGGCCACGACATGGCTCAAGCGATTCTCGGTTCCCTGATCACCGGCGCTCGCGATGGTGTCGGTGCCTATTATCGCTCGCGACCGCTGTTAGTCTCGCTGGGCTTGCCGCTCGATGACGCGTTCGGAAGTCCGCTGGGTCGGGCCGGGGGATTCAGCGACGGCCGTGATATCGGCGTCGTCTGCAATCTCCCGAATCGCAATGGACCAGTCGTTTTGCCGATGTCGGGCGACGTCGGCTCGCAGTACACGCCCGCGGCCGGGTGGGCGCAATCCATCACGTACCACCGCGACACGCTCCATGACGCCCGATACGCCAACTCCATCAGTGTGGCCTTGGGCGGCGATGCCTCAGTCGCGACCAACGGATTCTGGGCAGCGCTCACCATGGCGACGACGCTCTCGTTGCCGCTGCTCTTCTACATCGAGGACAACAACCTCGGCATTTCCGTGCGCGGGGACATGCAGACGCCGGGGGCGGATATTGCACGCAACCTCGCGTCGTTCACGAACCTGTTCGTGCGAAACGGCGATGGCTGCGACCCGCACGATGCCGCAGGACAATTGGGCGAAGCCGTGGCGCACGTGCGCGCGGGACACGGCCCGGCGTTGGTGCGGCTGACCGTGCCACGTCTCTCCAGTCACTCCGGCCCCGACAATCAGAAGGGATATCGCTCGGATGCAGAGATCGCGACCGACACCGCGCGTGATCCGCTCCCACGCCTGCGTGAGTATCTCGTGCCCGCGGTGATGTCGACGGCGGCGTGGACGGCCTTGGAAGCGGAAGTCGCGCGCGATGTCGACCTCGCCTTGCACGCCGCGCGCTCGCGCGCGGTGCCCGATGCATCGCGCATTGCACAGCATCTGTTCGAAGAACGTGAACCCCATGCGCCGGAAGCGCAGGGCGGATTGTCGCGCGCCGAACGCGATGCACTGGGCGGCACGGACATCGCCGCTGACCATGGCGATATGCTGCGGTTCGCCGAGGCCATCCGCCGCACGCTGCGTCACGAACTCGCGGTGAATCCCAAGGCGATCGTGTTCGGCGAAGACGTTGGTCGCAAAGGCGGCGTGCATCTCGTGACCGAGGGGCTGCAGCAGCAGTTCGGCGCCGAGCGCGTGTTCGACACCAGCCTGTCGGAAGAGGCCATCGTTGGCCGCGCCGTCGCGATGGCCATCAGCGGACTCATGCCCGTGGCCGAAATCCAGTTTCGGAAAT
>JBEBIR010000026.1:0-16527 GCA_040080315.1 Gemmatimonas sp. | reverse complement strand
TGGCGGGACAGACATCGCAACACTGCACCGGATGCCACACGTTTACGCGCGTGGTGCCGGAAAACATCTCGATGGACTCCACGCGGAAATTCCTCGTCGCGACGGGCAGCCCGGAAAGTTGCTTTGGCTGTCACGCGATGACGAACAAGCTCAAGGGATTCGAAGCGAAGAATGACCGCGGACACAACGGCGTGTGCGGAACGTGTCACAATCCGCACAAGCAGACCGAGCCCAAGCAGGCGTTTGAGACGTGCGCGTCCAACGGGTGCCACTTCGATCTGAAGAAGAAGAGCGCGTTTCATGCGGGCCTCAAGGGACATGCGTCGGCGAGCTGTGGGCAGTGCCACAAGGCGCACGATTGGCAGCCGATTGGTCGCCAGTGCATCGATTGCCACAAGAATATTTTTGGCGCCAAGTCGACGGTGCAGCCGATCAACTACCGGCTGCCGACCGCGAGCACTCCCGGCGCCAATCGTGGCCGACGCGGTGCGCGCGTCCAGAGTCCGGCGCGGCATGCATACCATGCCGCCGCCGGGCCCGATCCGTTGCGCGTCCGGCGTGTCGTCCTTCAGCAGACGACCGCCGCCACGCAACCACCCAGACAAGCGCCACCCAGGGACACGCCCGCCTTTACGCATCGCACGCACAAGCTCCTGACGTGCGCGAGCTGTCACGATCAGAAAATCTCGCCCGGCGCCGTCAAAGTTCGTACGAAGTCCGACTGCGCCGCATGCCATCACTCGGCAGAACGCAGTGTCACGTGCGAAGGGTGTCACGACGCGCGCACGAAGCTGGCCAGAACATTCACCCGCACGGTATCCATGCGGACCAATGCGGACGCGCCGGCCAAGCAGCGCGGCCTGCCGTTTGCACACAAGGCGCATCGGGATCTCGAGTGCAAGGGCTGTCATACCTCGGGAATTCTGTTGGGAGTGACCCGCGACTGCACCTCGTGCCACACCGAGCACCATACCGCCGAGCGCGCGTGCATCATGTGCCACCAGCCCGCGAAAGCGGCGCACCAGCGCGCAGCGCATGATGGGTGCGCAGGCTCGGGGTGCCACTCCAACGCGACCGTGCTGGCGCTGCCACCGTCGCGCGCGACGTGCCTGACCTGTCACGCCGAACAAGTCGATCACAAGCCCAAACGCGAATGCGCGGAGTGCCACGCGGTTTCGTGGGGCCCAGCGGCCGGCAAGCCGCGTTGATATGCGCTCGCCTGTTCTGATCGTTAGCTTGGCGATCGCCGCGCAAATGGCGATGCCGTTCGTGCTTCACGCGCAGGGCGTCCGCATTCGCGGAGTCACCAGCGTTCGGTTTCTCGAATTGCGTCCGTTCGTCGACGATTCGGTGGCCTTCAGCACCACACTGCCTGGCATGGTGGACTATCGGCTGCTGGCCGACGGTCGCGCTGTGCGTTGCGGTGAAGGCGATGCATTCTGCCGATTCAAGCGTGCTGGTTCGACGGCCAATGCGCTTCCCCTCGTGCAGGATCTGCAGATGTCGGCGTGGGGACTGGGGCGGGGGGTGAGTGTGCACGCCGACCTGCGTGTCCGCAACGCCATGGGCTCGCAACCGGCTCTGTGGCCGCGCGCTGAGGATGCGTTCGATGCGCTGACCGCGTATGTGGAGCTTGATCGCCCGCAATTCACCGCCCGCGCTGGCCGGCAATACGCCACCTCGGGACTCGGCTTTTACAACTATGACGGCGCGGCGCTCGTGTATCGTCCGTATCGACGCGTGACGGTGGAGGGATTTGGCGGCTGGAGTCTGGCGCAGGGACTGAACGAACAGTTCACCAGCAGTGAGATTGGCGCGGTCGATGAACTTCCTCCTGATCGCAAGGCACTGTTGGTGGGTGCGCAGCTCCGCGTGCGGCCCACCGACCGGAGTTCGTTGAGCGCGCTGTATCAACGCGAAGTGCGCGACAATCGGTCGGCGTTGTATAGCGAACGCATCGCCGTCGACGGCACGTGGCGATTCGGTCGGTCAGCACTCGATGGATCCCTCCAACGGGACTTGTCCACCAGTGAGTTCAACGAATTGCGCGCCCGCCTCCGTTTGCCGCCACGGCTCAACACCGTGGTGTCACTCGAGGCGAGACACTTTCGACCGTTCTTCGAGCTGTGGACGATCTGGGGCGCGTTCGCCCCTGCGGGATTCGACGAGGCCCGCCTTCAGGCGTCCTGGCGCAACACGGCGCAGTCGCTGTCGTTTGATGTGCACGGCGCCACGCGTCGCTGGAGCGACACGGACGCGGGTCTTGATTTCGATGCGCTGCGGGCCGACGGGTGGCGCGTCGGCGGCAACGTGACCTGGCAGGCGGCAACCAACTGGCACACGAACGCGGGATACAGTGCCGACGTCGGGTTCGGTGCGGCGCGCAGCGAGGGTGATGTGGGCGTGCACTGGCAACAGGGCGTGGTTTTCTTGGGCGCCACCGCCTCCGCATTTCAGAGCATCTACGAACTGCGCATCGGGACCGGACGGGTGTTTGGCTTTGGCCTCGACGCGGGATGGCAGATCAATCCCGATCTGCGTGTGGTCGGCGATGTCTCACTCTATCAACAACAGGCGCGCAACAGCGCACCGTCGACCGACTGGACCCAGCGACGCGCCACGGCGCGATTCGAATGGGTCGTGGGATCGGATCCCGGCGCCCGCACCGTCAGCGCGGCGACGCGCAAAGCGGAGGCGCGCGCGCGTGGTGAGGCGGAGTTGGCCCGCCTCGCGGCGGCGCGTACCGGGCGACTGCCGGCGTCCACCGGTGCACCGGAGATTCGTCCATGAGCCGCACTGTCAGAACAGGGATTGGCCGTCTGTGGCAAGGCCGTGCCCACTGGCTGCTCAGCGCCGCCGCGGTCATCGCCTTGGCCGTGCCGGCATCGCGCCTCATCGCGCGTCAGTCGGCACCCCGATTTTCACACGTGGCGCACGAGAAGCTCTTTCCCCAATGCAGCGGCTGTCATCAGGGCATTGCAACGGGCGACCGCGCCACGTCATTCCCGGATACGACGCTGTGTGGCGAGTGCCACAACAACCGCGACAGCAAGAAGGTGGCCTGGGCAGCGCCAACGCGTTCCGCCAGCAACCTGCGCTTTCAACACCCCGAGCATCTCGGGTTGACCGACGCCGCCGGTGCGGCCTGCACCACGTGTCATGCCGCCGCCGGTGCAAAGTGGATGATGGTGGATCGCGCGAAGCCCGCGCAGTGTCTCTCGTGTCACACGCATCGCGCGAGCGAACATCTGGCGGCCGACAATCGGTGCGCCACCTGCCATGTACCGTTGACGCGAGCGACCGCGCTCACGACCGCGCGCATCGCGGCGTTTCCCAAACCATCGTCGCATGCACAGCGTGACTTTGCACAGCGCCACGACGTGATCGGCGCGCCGGCGCAAGCCCAGTGCGCCGTCTGTCACGCCCGGGAAAGCTGCGCGCGCTGCCACGTGAACGCGACGCGAATTGCCGCCGCGTTCGGGCTGACCCCTGATGCTCGCGTCGCTTCACTGGTCGCCGGCAAACCGGCGTCGTATGCGGTGCCAACCACACACACTTCGTCGGACTTCCTCGAGACGCACGGCCCCATGGCCCGCGAACTCGCACCCACGTGCGCCAACTGCCATGCGCGAGCGAGCTGTCAGGCCTGTCACACGGGGAGTACCGCCGCCGACGTCATTGCCCAGTTGCCGATTGCCGAGAAAGGCAGTGCGGCGGGCGTGCAGATCAAGGCCAACGTGGCACCGTGGAACGGGTTGACGGAATCGACCACACTGACCGGTCGCATTGCCCTCGGTCCGGCAACCGGTGCCCCACGTGTCGTCAGCGGCACCGAACCGCGCAAGGCGCAAGTGCACGCGCCGGGGTTCTCCAGAACGCATGGAGCGTCCGCCGCAACGTCACAGCTGAACTGCGAAGGATGTCACAGCAAGAGTTACTGCGCCGATTGTCACGGCGGCGAAAGCAAACGACGCTTTCACGTCGCCAATTTCGCCTCGCGACACGCGCCCGAAGCGTGGGGACGCGAGACAGACTGTCAGCAGTGCCATAACCCGGAGGCCTTCTGTCGCGCGTGTCATGTGCAGGTCGGCCTGAGCGCCAAGGGTCGCACCAATGTGGGCTTCCACTCAGCGGTTCCGTTGTGGATCCTCCAACATGGTCAGGCGGCACGACAAGGGCTGCAGTCATGCACCAGTTGTCACACACAGCGGGACTGCATGCAGTGCCACTCCCAAAGTGGACGTGGCATCAATCCGCACGGCGCCAATTTCGACGCCAAGCGCATGTGGAAGGCCAATCGACTCACGTGCCTCCGCTGCCACTTCAAGGACCCGTTCGAACCACGCTGATCGCGTGAGCGTCTCAACGTCTACCGACTCCCACATGTTGCGCACACTACGTTTCGTTTCGATCGCCGCACCGACCGTCGCCCTTGTCGCGCTCACCGCATGCGGCACGCCGGACGCCGATGGACGCCAGCCGCTGGGCACGCCGACCAACGCCGCCGCGTCGGGGGTCGACGGCCGTCCACAGGTGCCGCTCGCTGCCCTGACCGCGCTGGACGCCGGCAATACTGCGTATCGCAACAAGCAGTTTGATATCGCACTGGCTCGATACCGCGAGGCCGCGACGGCGGCACCGCAGCATGCCGCCCCGTGGTTCGGCCTGTACATGGTTGCCAGTGAACTGAAAAACACCGCGCTCGCCGATAGCGCGATGCTTCACGTCAAGGCACTGTCGGCCGATCCCGCCGCACTCGGCGCGCACGCCGAAGTGGCCCGCGATTCCGGATTGCCATCGGGACATCCGTCCACCACGCCACAGCTGCCGGCCGGACATCCGTCTCTGACTTCGCCCCCGTCTCCCGCCCGAGCGAAGCTACTACCGCGGTCCTGAGAACTGAGTACTCAGTACTCAGTACTCAGTACTCAGTACTCAGTACTCAGTACTCAGTACTCCGTCTTCTCCTTCACTACACCGTCCTTCGGCACCATTCCTGATGCGCCCATCATGCCCATGAGGGACGGCACGTTCAGTGAGTCGGCCAGCCCCGACGGCACCACCATCAATGAACCGCGCTTCGCGATGCTCTCGTAGAGCATGTTCATCGCCCGCAGGTTCATCGCGGCAGGGTGATTGCGGTAGGCATTCGCGGCCTCCACGAATTTGTGCGCGATCTCCGTTTCCGCTGTGCCGAGGATGATGCGCGCCTGACGCTCACGTTCGGCTTGTGCCTGACGCGACATCGCGTCTTCCAGCGCCGCCGGAATGATGACGTCGCGGATCTCGACCGACTGCACCTGAATTCCCCAGTTCTCCATCTTCTGGTCGAGCGCCAATTTGAGGCCGTGGCCCAGTTCGACGCGGGACTGGATCAGTTCCGCCAGATCATGCTTGCCAATCGCGTCGCGAAGCGCAGTCTGTGCCGAGAGAATCACGGCTTCGTCGTAGTCCTGCACCTCCAGGGCGGCGCGCTCGGCGTCACGAACGATCCAGAAGGCGATGGCATCGACATTCACAGGCACCGTATCCCGCGTCAGACACGATTCGGCGCCGAACGCCGTTGTCCGGATACGCTGGTCGATAGTGTACGCGATACGATCGAGAATCGGGAGTACCGTGAAGTAGCCGGGGCCGCGTAAGCCACGATAGCGGCCTAGCCGCATCAGCACGGCCTTCTCCCACTGATCCGTGTACTTGATGGACGCAGCGAGGAGCATCGCGAGACCAAGCCCGCCAACGGCGGCCAGAGGAATCGGGAGGCCAATGAGATACAAGCCGCCACCGAGACCAGCCCCGCCTATAAGCCCTGCTGCAAGCGCGGCGAACGAATAGCGTGTGTCGTTCGGAGCATGTTTGATCATCGTGATTGCCTCATGTGAGAATGTTGGCTGGCCGCCCGCCAGCCGCTGACCTACCGCTTCCTCACCGGCCGCAAGTCCTTCGGCCGCGAGGTTGCACTGCGCGGGCGAAGTACCGGCGCAACGCGGACATCTTCGAGATAGGGACTCCGGACTTCACCGAGTTCGATCGGGAGTGCAACACGGACAAGGACCGTGAGGACGAACATCCCAAGCGCCCAGATGCCGGCGGTCACCGCGACTTCCACCAGGCTCGGCGTGTACTCGACAATTTCTCCCAGCGGTGACGGCACGAACCCGGGCACGACGAGCCCCATCCCTTTTTCCACCCAGATTGCGACGAACAAGAGACAGCACGCCACGATCAACAGACGCTGGTTACTGCGAATCGGGTGGATCATCAGCGAAATCGTGGCGATCACGTTGATGGTGATGGCCGCCCAGATCCACGGCACGAGCTTGTTGTGTCCGTCGATCCCGAAGAAGAGGTACTCCGCGTTGATCCCGTGGTGTGTCGGCGAGTAGAACTTGTAGAAGAGCTCCGATCCGAGCATCACCAGATTGATCTGCGCCGTGACCGTCGTGATCAGCGCGAGTTTCGAGAAAGCGCCATCGGCGATCGGGTATTTCGTCTCCCGTCGAATCAGCCACAACAGGATGATCACGAACGCCGGTCCTGCGGTGAACGCCGACGCCAGAAAGCGCGGGCCCAGAAGCGCATCATTCCAGAACGGTCGCGCCGGAAGCCCCGCCAACAGGAACGCGGTCACGAGGTGAATACTCACGGCCCACATCACCGCGATGTACATCCACGGGAGATACTTCTTCTTCTCGGGCGACCGCCCACAGTACTTGCTGTAGATGATGTAGAACGGAATGGCGAGGTTGAGGGCCAGATACCCGTTCAACACGACCACGTCCCAGGCCAGCAGGGACCGCGGCCAATTCAGCAAACCGATGACCGGTATCAGGTGCCAGCTCGCGAATGGGTTGCCGATGTCCACGACCACGAACGCGAGGCACATGACCAGTGCGGCCACCGCCACGGCCTCGGCCATGAGCACCGCGCGACCGAAGTCCACATCGTGCAGGATGTACGCGGGCAGCACCAGCATCATCGCCGCCGCCGCCAAACCCACGAGGAACGTGAAGTTCGAGATGTACAGTCCCCAACTGACGTGATCGTTCATTCCGGTCACGCCGAGTCCGTCGCGCAACTGCAGGAAATACGCATACGCGCCGGCGAGCATGAAGAGCGTGAGGATGCTCATCCAGACGTGGTAACGCCGCCCGCCGTTGGTGGCCGACCGTAGTGCGCTCAGCGCGAATGGCTTTAGATGCACGGTCATGTCAGTCGGTGTAGTACCAGAATCGCGGTTCGGTCTTCAACTCTTCCTTCAACCGAAACACCTTCTTGTTCTCCAGCACCCACCGGATCTCGGAGTTGGGATCCAGCAGGTTGCCGAATACGCGCGCGCCCGTGGGACACGCTTCCGCGCATGCGGGGAGCCGACCCTGACGCGTGCGATGAATGCAGAACGTGCATTTCTCCACCACGCCGGTCTTGCGCGCGCGGTTTCCCAGATAGTGCTGGTTCGGATTCACTTCCGCCTTCGGCACCTCGGCCGCGCTCCAATTGAAACGGCGCGCCCAATAGGGACAGGCGGCCATGCAGTACCGGCAGCCGATGCACCAGTCGTAGTCGATCACCGTGATCCCATCGGGTTCCTGCCACGTGGCGCCGACGGGACAGACCTTCACGCATGGCGGATCGGCACACTGGAAACACTGTGTACCCAGATAGAAGTGGCCCTCGGCAGGCACTTCATGCTGAAACGTCGCGTCGGCGTCATCGAGATTGATCTCGCCATTCTCCATCTCGAAGATGCGGATGTACTGCGTATCCGACTTCCGATCGAGATTGTTCTCGTTGATGCAGGCTTCGACACAGCTGCGAAATCCCTGGCACTTGGAGATGTTGAAGGCGTAGCCGAACTCCACACCCGGCTGCGCGCCGGTGGATTGTATGGTGACGTCGACGCCACGTTTCAGCTTGGCGGACCGCTCGAGTCGCGCGATGGTGGCCGCGCGCTCCTCATCCGTCATGGTGCGGTAGTTGCCCTTGATGTACTCGCGCCACGCGAGCAGCTTGGTCTCCCGTTCGTCGTCCGTCATGGTGATCGGACTGGTTGGCGCGCACGCACTGACGGCCTGCGCGCCGACCGCCGCGCCGCCAAGGAGGAACTTCAGCGCACTCCGCCGATCTACCTGCTTTTGCATGACAGAGTCAGTCTCGCCGACCGGCATGCCCTTCGTCTGGTCACTGCTCATATGCCGGGTTCCCGGATGCGTTCGATGTGCGGCGCGCGGAATGGAATGCGCGGGATGACTGCGGGCTTGTGCGGATCGTGGCAGTCCGCGCAGCCCATGACGACGCGACGTCCCTGCCAACCGTCGAGTCGCTTCCCATGCGCCCCGCCGGCCCACGCCTCCGCCTGACGGAAATGACACTGGGCGCACAGGCGGTAGGTATGATCAAGGGAGGCGCGCTCGCCGCTCTTGAGCGTCAGCAGTTCAACATTGTCCGGCGCATGGCAAGTGGAGCAGACGCCGCCCGTTTGCACCGGGTGAACAGCGGTGACGTTCTGGTGCGCGTCGCCGATGCGCTTGTCCGCCAACACCATGCCGCGCCCCAGATGACACGACGTGCACGGATACTGTCCGAGGTCGGGTGCGCGCTCGCGGAGCGACGTCCGCAAGGTGATGGTGCCGAACCGACGATAAAGAGCCGTCGCCGGCTTCGCAGTGCGAACCGTGACCTCAAACGGCTCGCCACCCGGTCCCTTCCACTCCGTGACCGGTTCCGTTTCAACGGTGCGCAGTGCTCCCGGCTCAAGCACGGCGTTGCGAGCGCGCCGTGCCGAATCCTCCGGCGTCGTGCCGGAGTCGACGGACGATGTTCGCCGCTCCGTGTCGTGCTCCGAGGTCGCACGGCCGCCTTCTCGCGCGCGCCCGTCGCAGGAGAGCGTGAGGCACACGATGACCAGACGCGCCACGTTGGTGATGATGCGACGCCACGTCATGGCGCACCTCCGAATTCTATGACGGCACCGCGAGCAACTGACGCGTCTGGCTCCGGCAACGCACTCGCCTGGAGATGACACTGCCGGCAGTCGGCGCGCTCCGGATGTGAGGTACGGATCTCGACGACTCCCGAAGGTCCGGCATGGCACGCCAGGCAGTTCGTACGCATCGGCGCGTCGTGAGGAATCGGCGGCGGCGTGCGGCCGACGCTCACCGGCATCAGCGACGGCCACGGCATCGTCTTCCAATCCAATGTGGAATCCGATGCCCGGGATCCGCCGGCCGTATGACACTGGCGACAGCGTGAGTTCGGATCGGTGCTGGGAAGAGGAATGGCCATCAGCTTCGCATCGCCGACATGACACTGCAGACACGCACCCATCTCCGGATGCGGCGTCACGGGCACGTACGCATTGAAGCGGACGGAAAAGCCGCCGCGTTCATGACAGGCCTTGCACGCGCCTTCCCGGAATTCACCGGGCGTAAGGCCATGCGGGATGCGCGGCGGCGCCCCGGGATAGGCCCGGAGCACACGATACGTTGCCAGTGTGCGCGGGTGCGCCGCGCGACGCGGACCAGACGGATCCCCAATGGAGAGCATCTCAGTGCGCGTGCGAAACACCTGCGCCTCGCCGACAATCGGCTGATCGGGAAATGCCACGAGCGACACCGTGATCTCCCGCGGCGCCGCAGCTCGCCGCGCCGCCAGTCGCGAGCCCGCTACCACAAAGGCGACCACGGCCACGACCGCCGAAGCGCCCAGCAGCAGCCACATTCCCCACGCGGCAAAACGGCCATGACGGGACGTCACCCGCCGGCCGCCGATGCCACGCGCTCGACGCGCACGGCGCACGTGGTGAGGTCGGGTTGCCCAGAGATCGGACAGAACGCATCGAGCATGAGGCGACTGACGGGCAGCGACTCGTCAAACGACGGAACGAAAAGCGTTCCGCGCTGGGGCTGCGAGCGGTACTCGATGCGGGCTTCGAGTTCGATCGCACCGCGACGACTGGTCAGGCGCACGAGGTCGCGATCCCGAATTCGGAGACGCGTGGCATCGTCGCCGTTGATCTCCACGTACGCGCGGGGCACCGCGCGATGCAGCGTAGGGATGCGCTGCGTGATCGAGCCGGTACCCGACTGTTCAAGAACCGCGCCCGTGTTCAGCCAGAACGGAAAGTCCGCGTCGGTTGACTCGGCCGGCGGTTCATTCGGGCGCAGCCAGATCCAGGCACGGCCGTCGGCATGGCCGTAGAAGTCATACCGACCGCGCGCGCGATCGGCCTTGGGATCGAGCGCGGTGTTATACCGCCACTTGGTCTCGTGCCCGTCGACCACCGGCCACATGGCGCCCGTGCCCTCCCGCAAGTGAGACAGCGCGGGCAGCGTGCTCGGCGGCTCATGAAATTTTCGATACTCGTTCCAGAGCTGCTCGACGTGTCCGCGTCGCTCGGCCGGAAACATTTTTCCGAAGCCGAGTCGACGAGCCACCTCGATCATCTGCCAGGCGTCGCTCATCGCGTCACCCGGCGGCGCGACCATCAGATCGAAGTGCTGAAGGCGGCGCTCGACATTGGCGTCGATCCCTTCACGCTCAAACCACATGGCTGATGGCAGCACCACATCCGCCACGGCGGTCGTCGCCGTGGGATACAGCTCAGACACCACGATGAAACGACCTTCTTTTCCCGCGGCGCGACGATACCGATCCACATTCGGAAGACTCACCATGGGATTCGTCGCCTGAATCCACAGGAAGCGCACGTCGCCTCGGTCGAGCGCGCGAAACATCGACAGCGCGGCGTGGGTCGGCTTCGAATCGATCTGGCCCACCGGCACGCCCCAGATATCCGCGGCGCGCTGTCGATCGCGCTCCTGCCGCACGACGCCTCGTGGCAGCGTGTGCGTCAGCGAGCCGGCGTCATGCAACGCATTGCCGCCGCCCGGCTGCCCAGTGATGGCGAAAGGGCTGTTTCCCGGGGATGCGATCTTCCCGACCAACAAGTGAATGTTGTACAACGCGTTGTTCGTGTATGTGCCGCGTGCGTGCTGGTTCACATTGGCACCCCAGACCGACATCACCTTGCGCGAACGGTCCCCGTACAGCGACGCCAGCCAACGAATGCTCGCCGCTGGCGCGCCGGACAGAGCCTGCACGCGCTCTGGCGTCGAGCCGCCAAGGAAGCTGACGTACTCGTCCCACGTGGCAGTGGTGGCGTCGTCCGCCACGAGTGCATCGCTGGTGATGCCGTATCCGATGTCGGGTCTCCCACGCCGGAATGCCACGTGGCGATCGACGAAGTCCTGATCGACCCACTTCCTCGCGACAATCTCCTGACAGATGGCGTTGGCGATGGCCTGCGTCGACCGCGGTGTGTGCAGCACGGAGTGATCGGCGGCGTAGCTGGTGCGCGTGGTGCGCGTGGCGATCTCCACAATACGCACGGCGGGGTTCTTCTTGCGGCGCGCCAGCATGCGCGAGAACAACACCGGATCGGTTTCGGCGATGTTGATGTCCCACAGCACAATGATGTCGGCGTGCTCGATGTCCTCGTAACACCCGATCGTTCCGTCGAGACCGAAGCTGCCTTCGAGGCCCGCCATCGCGCTGGCCGACGCAAGGCGCGTGCTGCTCTCCACATTGTTCGTGCCCAGCGCGCCCTTGAACAGTTTGGAGGCGACGTAGGCATCGGGAATCGTCCACTGCGCGGACCCGTACAGGGCGACGCTGTCCTTGCCGTATTTCGCGGTTGTTTCGCGCAGGCGTTGAGCCACAAGATCGAGCGCTTCCCCGATGGGCACTTCCACCAGCCTGTTGTCGCGGCGGATCATGGCGCGTTTGAGGCGATCGCGCGCGTACAGTGCCTGCACCGAGTAGTAGCCCTTGGCGCACGCGAGTCCGTCGCCCACCGTCGATTTCGGATCTCCTTGCACGGCGACGGCGCGTCCACCCTGAATCCCCACAAGGAGTCCGCATCCGACGCCGCACAAACGGCAGGGCGCCTTCTTCCATACTGGCGGCCGCTCTTGCCGACTCACGACATCCGCTCGCGCCTGTGCCGTCGCGTCGTTGGCCACGGCCGAGCCGGCGGCGACCGCGGAGACCGCGGCCACGCCTTTCAGAAACGTCCGCCGATCAACTGAGGTCATGTGCGCCCGGAAGGAATTCTCGCGACTCGCCTCACGTTCCGCGCTGCGCGCAACGTGTCGCCGCTTCACGAGTACTCCCCTGAGCGCCGTCAGTGAATAGTGGGTTACCTGTCAGGAGGTGGTGGATCCCCTGATAACCTCGGTCTCGCGATGGCGCGAAATCCCGGCGGACGCTCAGGCACTGCCACGCGTGTCGCCCGCTGTTATTCGCATGCAACGCTGCGAATACCGCGCACCAGTGCAATCGACCCGCGCGAGCGAGCACGCAGTGCTGGCGTTTGTCCTACACGAGTCAGGGAATCCCCTGCTTGCTCGACGAAGTGTTACGGCGTAGCTGTAGTACTAGTACGGACGGTTCGTCTTCTCTGCTCTCCAACACTTTCGAGAGGTCACGGCATGCAAATGCCACGCGCACTCACCCGCGACTGCCTGCATCTGCTGGTGGCGGTTCTTGCAATTGCCACCATCTCTGCCTGCTCAGATGACCAGATCGTCTACAGGGATCGTGCACCATTCAATAGTCCCGCCGATGCGACGGCGGGATTTCTTGGTTACTACGACGCGTCGACCAAGCAGACGACGTGTGGCAATTGTCATTCCAGTCAGCAGGCCTCCTGGAAGACCACGAAACACGCCAGTGCGTACGCGAACCTGAACAGCAGCACGGCCAAGCAGCCCGCGTGCTTCTCGTGTCACACGTTGACCGGCAAGGGGAATGCGGCCAATGCAACCGTGGCTGGATACGATAAGGTCAAGGACTCCACCTATTTCGACGTGCAATGCGAGAGCTGCCATGGCGCAGGCCTCAAGCACGTAGAAGGTGTCGGGCAAGGCTCGGTGGTCAGACCGCTCGCGAAGCTGAGTATGACAGGTACGGGAACCTGCGGTGATTGCCACTCCGGCACGCACCAACCCTTCGCCGAAGAGTGGGCGTCCTCCGGGCACGCCAACCTCAGTGCATCGCGCGCGACGAACCCGTCGTGCTGGGGCTGCCACGAGGGTCGGCATGCGCTGGAACGCTGGGGTGTGGAAGGCAACTTTGTCGAAAAGGCCGATCCCGCGGCAACCGTTGCAACGACGTGCTCGATCTGTCACAATCCCCACGGTTCCTCGAATCCCTCGCAGCTGCGGTTCCCCGTCACGTCGACAGACCCAGAACAGAACCTCTGCATCAAGTGTCACCTGAATCGCGCTGAGCCCACGGTTACCGCGAGCACGCCGCACGGTCCGCAAGGCGCAATGTTGCTCGGCTTCGCGGGATGGCGGCCACCCGGATTCGTCTACGACACAGCGCGCATATTCGGATCGCACGCCACAACCAAGAATCCGAAACTCTGCGCCGGCTGCCACGTGGGCCGGATTACGGTCACCGACAAGGCCACCGGAGCGTTCAGCTTCCAGGCAACAGGACATCTGATGCGTCCGGTGCCTTGCCTCGACGCGACTGGCAAGCCCATTGGCGACAAGACGTGCGCGTATACCGAAGCAGCGCGCTCCTGGCAAACCTGTGCAGCCAGCGGTTGCCATGCGAATGCCGCGGTAGCGGTGAGTGCGTTCACCACGATACGCAGTCGGATGAAGTTCTATACCGACCAGTTGTGGAGGGACGTCGCCACCCCAGGCACGATCAATGCCTCGCCAACCGATCTCGGACTTCTGCCCACGCTCAAGCAAACGCGACCAACGGAATGGAGCACCACGGACAACACCATTACGCCGGCCGAAGGCGTGGAGTTCAACACGCGACTCTGCGGTGAGTACGGCGCCTCCAACAGCGACAACTCGAAGGGAGTTCACAATCCGTTCCTGTGCGAGGCGTTGCTGATCGCCTCGATCAACTACCTCCGGAGCTACTACGCGCTGCCGGCGTCCACGTCGCAGGCGAAACTCGCCGGACCGATTGGTGGTGAGTTCAACGGGTCGATGCGCCTCTCGCGTACCGCTCCGAAGTAAGGTTTCCGCAGTCGGCTGACGATGCTGACCGACTCGCTGCCAATGAGCGCCGTCGATCGAGGACTCTCCTCGGTCGCGGCGCTCCCGCAGGCGCAGGCGACGCCTGTTGACTCCGTGCTCGTCGCGTCGCCTCTGCCAAGTGGTGTCGCGGAGATTGTCCGGTTTCTGCTGAATTCCGTTCCCACGTGGATGCAGATTGGCGGCCTCATCCTCGGGGCGGCCATCGGCGGATTCGCACTCTATTGGCTGGTCTCGCGCCGCGTCGTGATTCGCGATGTGCTGAAGACGCGCGCGCCCATGGTCCGTGCTGTGCTCGCGCTGTCCGCCCTCATCGTGATTGGCGTTGGCGCGGTGGCCGGCGCGGCGACCTGGAACTATACCCAGCACTCGAACGACTTCTGTACGGGGTGTCATGTCATGAACCCCGCCTTCCAGCGCTTCTCGAATCAGCAGAACAAGCACGGCGAGTTGTCCTGCCATGCGTGCCACCAACAGTCCATCGCCGCGAGCATGCGGCAGCTCTATCTGTGGGTCGCCGAGCGGCCGGAGAAGATCAAGCCGCACTCCAAGGTGGCCAACCAGGTGTGCGAGAATTGCCACGTCACCGGCGACACCGCCACCTGGCAGCGCATCGCCGCGACCGCGGGACACCGCGTGCATCTTGAGTCGGACTCCGCTTCGCTCAAAAACTTGCAGTGCGTAACGTGCCACGGCGTCGAGGTCCATCGCTTCCGGCCGGCCGACGAAACGTGCGGTCAAAGCGACTGCCACAAGAAGGCGGATACCGATATCGTGCTCGGCAAAATGGCCGCGCAAACCGTGCGCCATTGCACGAGTTGTCACGCGTTCACGGCCGACGTTCCGGCGCTTGCCACACGGGACTCGGCGCGGGGCACGTTGGTACCGGGCAAGCCCGAGTGCCTCGGTTGCCACGAAATGCAACTCGTACTCGCCGACTACAACGAGCGCAAAGATCCGCACGGCGCGAAGTGCGGTACCTGCCACAATCCGCATACGCAGAAAACTCCAGGCGCGGCATCCGCCTCATGTGCCACTGGCGGCTGCCACGACAACTGGCGCGACAACCCGTTTCACTCCGGCGCAAATCATAAAAAGGTCGGCGAACAGTGCCTGACGTGTCATGCCCCGCACAGTGCCAAGGTCGATGCCAGCGAGTGCGAAGGGTGTCACGTGCGCGTACGAACGCAGGGAGCGCGGCGGCCTCCGTTGCCCTTCGACACCGCGAAGGCACTTCGTCGCATGGAGTCGAAGGTGACACCGCCGCCACCGGAGGGAACCTCCCGCGAATCGCCAGACGTGGCCGCGAGCCCGTGGGACGATGCCGATGCCGCACCCGAGTCTGGTAATGAGTTGTCGTGGGAGTCCGCCAGTGAGGCCCCGATTGTTCCCGCCGAAGATCCCGACGGCGCGCAGCCGCCACCAACGAAGGCGGACAGCTTCCCTCATGCACGACACACGAAGGTCGCGTGCCTTGAGTGCCATCGCACCGGCGAAGGCCACGGCCGCCTCACCTTCGAGCGTCCGCGCGGATGCGCGATCTGTCACCATCAGGACGCCACGCCCGCGAGGTGCGCGTCGTGTCACCAACGCCAGAAGTACGGCGCCGCGAAGCAAGCCACCGTAACGGTCACCGTTCCCGGGCAGCCGTCGAAGCCCCGACCCGTCACGTTCCTGCACGAACGACACACCACGCGATCGTGCGTGGAGTGCCACAACACTCCGGTCACACTCGCGCCGGCGCCTTCCAAAGCCGCGTGCGTCGACTGTCACACCGATCACCACGCGCCCAAGCGCGACTGCGCCGCGTGTCACACTCTCGCGGACCCCGCGGTGGAGCATCGACCGCAGGTGGCGCACCAACTGTGCGACGCCTGTCACACGACCAGAATCATCGCGGCGCTCACCCCAACGCGCAGTCTCTGTAGCACCTGCCACACCGCGAAGGCGACGGGCCACTACGACGCGAAGGAATGCAGTACCTGTCACTTCCTCGCGACGCCGGACACGTATCGCGCTCGCCTCTCGGCACCACGTAAGTGATGACGCACGCATGAGCCATCGAGTTGCTGCGTTGGTGTCGGCCACCATGCTCGCGTTCGCCCCTGTTGCCGGCTTCGCACAGAACTATCGCGTTCGCGTCGACGCGAGCGCGCAGGCCGTGTCGTTCCGCGGTCTCGCTGCGGACAGCATCGTGGCGAACCTGGTCGTCCCCGGCGCGAACGGCGGGTTGCAAACGCCGGAGGGATATTCGGTGCGCTGCGGTGCCGGCGGATACTGCTACTTCCTGCGTCCTGGACTCGCGATGCGCGGCATGCCCGTGTCCACGTCGGCGAGCGTGGTCCTCTGGGGCCTGGGCGTCGAGGGAATGTCCTTTCACGCAACTGGCAGATTGGTCGCCGACGCGGGACACGACCGCGTCTGGCCCGGCACAACGCCGACGATGCAACTGCTGGAGGGC
>JBEBIR010000413.1:0-3944 GCA_040080315.1 Gemmatimonas sp. | reverse complement strand
CGTGTACGGCGGCACGGTCACGCGGTTCGATCGTCGCACGGGTCAGGTGCAGAATGTCAGCCCCAACGCGGGACGCGGACGTGGCGGCGCACCTGGTGGAGCGGACTACTTTCGTGGCATTCGCACCATGCCCGTGCTGTTCTCGCCCATCAACAAACGGAAACTGTACTACGGTACCAACGTGGTCTGGAGCACGGTTGACGGCGGAACGACGTGGAAGCGCCTGAGTGACGACCTGTCGCGCGCGACGTGGACCGTGCCACCCAGCGTCGGCAAGTACATGGGAACACCAGGTGCGCAGCCCACGCGTCGCGGCGTCGTGTACACCATCGCGCCCAGCTATGTCGACTCCAACACCGTATGGGCCGGCACGGATGACGGGTTGATTCACGTGACGCGGAACGGTGGTCGCACATGGGCTGATGTGACGCCGCCGCAGATTGGTCCGTGGTGGAAGGTCTCACTCATGGATGCGTCGCACACCGACGCGAACACCGCGTATGCGGCCGTGAACACGCTGCGATTGGATGACCTGCGTCCGCACATCTATCGCACGCGCGACGGTGGCAAGACGTGGACCGAAATCGTGAGCGGCATCGCCACGAACGCCCCGATCAACGTCGTGCGCGAAGATCCAGTGCGTCGAGGGCTGCTGTTTGCGGGCAGCGAGAATCATGTCTGGTATTCACTTGACGACGGCGACCACTGGCAATCGTTGCGCGGGAACATGCCAGCCATTTCCATTCGCGACTTGGTCATCAAGGACGACGACATCGCCGTGGGCACGCACGGCCGCGGATTCTGGATTCTCGACAACATTTCGGCGCTACGCCAGTGGCGCCCCACGACGGCGTCGGCGCCGGCGACGCTGTTCAAGCCCGCCGTCGCGACTCGGGTGCGTTACTCCATGTACACCGATACACCGGTTCCACCCGACGAACCGCGCGCAGAGAATCCGCCGGACGGCGCGATGATCGACTATTACCTGTCGCGCGATGTGCAGCGGGTGTCGATCGAGATTCTGAACGCGAACGGGCGCGTGTTGCGCGCGTTCTCGAGTGCAGATCCAACCCCGGCACCTGCTGATGCGGGCAACGCGCCGTGGTATTGGTTCCGGCCGGCGACGGCGCCGAGCGCGAAGGCTGGGATGCAGCGGTTCACCTGGGATCTGCACTACGCGCGGCCGACGGATCAGTGTTCGCTGCCCATTTCGGCGACGCCGTACAATACGCAGTGCGAACCCGAGGGACCCTGGGTGATACCGGGGACATACTCGGCGCGGCTGACGGTTGATGGTGCGACGCAGACGCAGACGTTTACCGTGCGCATGGATCCGCGCGTGACGACTCCCGTCGCGTCGCTCCGCCTGCAGCATGATCTGTCGGTGGCGTTGTATGATGCGATGCTCGAGGCGCAGCAACTCGCGAGCGAAGCGCGGACGAAGGGGCTCGCGCAGTTCGCGGGGAACGACGGCTTTGGTGGCGTTGGCGGCGCACATCAGGCCGCGATCAGTGCGCTGCAGGGCAGTGATGCGCCGCCCACGGCCGTGGTGCTTGCCACCGCGCGTGAGCGACTGGCGAGCTATGCCGCACTCAAGAAGCGATGGGAGGCGGCGAAGGCATCACCGCCTTGAGCGCGCTGCTCAGTACTGCACCGCCAGAATATCAGTTCGCGCGAAGTCGTCGCCCTTGAAGAGCAGCGGCTGTCCCGATGCCATGGCGACGCCGTACACGAGGCAGTCGCCGTAGTTGAGAACACCAGGATTCCCGACGTCTTTCCCGAATCGTCGAAAGGCGTCGCGTGCGAACGCGGCCGCAACCGCGTTCATGTCGATGGTGACTAACGACAGCCGGTCACCACCCGCACCCTTTCGGGCGTAGAGCACGGCGCTGGCCTCGACCAGCGCGGGGGCTGCAACGAATCGAACGGGTGCGGCGCTGAGGGCCGTCATCATCGCGTTCGGGGACGTTCATCCGTTGTTGGCGCCCGGGAGCTGAAGACCCGCCTCGGCATCGCGAGCCTAGCCTACCGCCCCCAGGAAAGCCCAAGCCGAATCTGCCGCGGCTCCACCGGATGGAAATGCACATCCTCCACACCGCCTGCCGGTTCTCCCGCCAACCGCGACGCGTAGAAGTACTGCACATCGCGCGCTGCGCCTGTCAGGGCCGCATGGATGGCCGCGCACGCATCGTACATTCCGCCATGGTCATTCTCAGCCAACTCCTGGCGGCCGACTCGGCCGCCCGCCTGCCCGGTAGCGGACTCCCGAAAGGGGGACTCATGTTGTTGGTCGGAGGGCTGGTGTACATCCTGCCCACCATGCTGGCGTGGAAGCGACAGAGCAGCCGTCGCTGGCGCATCACCGCCATCAACTTGCTGCTAGGCTGGACCGTCATCGGCTGGATCGTGGCCATGGTACTCGCCTATGCCTACGAACCGCCCCCGGCCGGCGCAGCGCCCGACCGCGAACACATTCCGGGATCGCCGCGCGGGCAGTAGGCTAATCGCATGCGCTTCCTCATCGCACTCGGCATCGCCGGACTGGCCGCTACCGCTTCCGCCCAAGACGCGCCGCCGACGGCCATGATCGTGCCCTGCGACGGGCGCACCGTGTCTCGCGTAGAGATTCGACGATCGCCACGCACGGTCATGGAGAAAGCACGCGCGCCGGGCTGGGCGCGCACAGTGCTACAGCCGCTGTTACTTGGAACGCCAACACGCGCATCAGCGATCGCGCCGTTCCTGCAACTGCGCGACGGCGGTCCATGCACCGAGCGTCGCCGGTCGGAATCGGAGCGATTGCTCCGTCAACTGCCGTATATCGCCGACGCAACGGTGAGCGTGTTTGATGAAACGGACGGCACCGTCCGCATTGAAGTGGAAACCATCGATGACCTCCGGCCCATCATTGGCGCGGGTCTTCGTCAGTCCCGTCTCAACGATCTGGAGTTGGGCAACTCCAACATCGCTGGATCAGGCCAGCTGGCCGCGCTGCGCTGGCGCGACGGGCGCGTGTTTCGCGATGGGTTCGGACTGCGCTACGCTGACTTCACGGTACTGAATGGGCCAAACCTCGCAGTGGTGAACGTGGCCATCACGCCGCTGGGATCGTTTGCGCAGTACTCGCTGGGGCGACCGTTCTACACGGATCTGCAACACGCGGCGGGATATGCCGGCTATGTGAAGGACGACGGCTACACGTCGTTCACGCGCACCGACGGTGACGCGTTCTCGATTCGTAGTTCACGCGAACGCGCCGACGCTGGTGTCGCCTTTCGACTCAATACGGTTGGTCGCGTATCCTGGCTGGTTGGCGCGCTCACCAGTTTCGAGAGCCGAGGCGCGGGCGATCACATTGTGCGCATCACGGACAGCGGTTTCGTTGACACGACCGATGTCGCGTTGACCGGCCGCTATCAAGCGCGCACGAGCACGCGAGCGGGTCTGGTGCTCGGCGTGCGTGCGCTCACGTTTGCCAAGGCTCGCGCATTCGACGGACTGGAAAGCGTGCAGGACGTCGCACGCGGCTTGCAACTGTCCACCACACTCGGCAAGGGCATCACAGGCGATGACCGGCGCAACTTTGCCACGGTCGACTTCTACACCGGAGTGGGCAGCGCGCAATCGTTTGTCGGACTGCGCGTGCAGGCGGAAGCCCGTCAACGCGTGAGCGGCTGGGGCGATGGCGTCACGAGCGGACGTCTCGCGTGGTACAGTCGCCCCAGCACGCGACAGACGCGCATCGTGTCGGTGGAGTACGCGGGTTCGTCATCCGACAGCGTTCCGTATCAACTCTCCATCGCTGATGCGCAGACAGGAGTGCGCGGCTACACAGGGTCGCGTCTGAGTGGCGGCCGTCGCCTGATCGCGCGCGTGGAGCGCCGGTTCATCATGCCCGGCATTTCACGATATCTTGGCTGGGGCGCCGCCGCATTCGCGGACGC
>JBEBIR010000412.1:0-3947 GCA_040080315.1 Gemmatimonas sp. | reverse complement strand
GTTGGCAAACTTGGCTTCATGGCGTCGATGGCCGCGCGCAACGCGGCGGCCGTCTTGATGGCATCAGCGCCCGCGTGTCGCGAAATCTCGATGGCTACAGCGGGCTCTCCATCAATGCGGAAGAATCGACCACGCGAGTCTTCTTCGGCACGGATGGTGGCCAACTCGCCCAGCCTGAAGACTCGCCCTCCCGGACCACGCACTGGTAGCCGTTCCAGGTCGTCCAGAGCCGACGGTTGATCGCGCAACACCACATTGCGCACAGTCGATCCTTGGCTCTGAACACCAAGCGCCTGCACCATGCGCGCGCCGTCCAGCGCTTCGCTCAACAGTTGCGGCGACACGCCGATGCGTCGCAGCAGCACCGCATCGTACGTGATCGAGACACCAAGGTCGGTACCACCACGCACTGAAACACCCGCGACCCCGGGCACCGCCGTGAGTCGAGGCTGTACCCGCTCGTTGAGGAGTTTCTGCAACGTGCCCGGTGTGTATGGCCCAAACACCGTCAGCGACATCAGCGGCGGATCTTCCAGACCCTGCGGCACATAGTTCTGCACGGATGGCTGTGACACACCGGGCGGCAATTCCGAACGCAGCAGTTCAAGACGTTCAAGAATGGCCAGCCGTGTCATCTGCACGTCGGCCTTCGGATCGAGATCGATTCGCAAACTCGCGTAGTCATCATTGGACGTGCTGCTCACGCGTCGCACGCCGCGCACCCCCTGCACCGCCGCCTCGATGGGAGAGGTGAGATACGTCTCGATGACTTCGGGCGCAGAACCGGGCCAACTGGCGGTCACCGACAACTGTGGCAATTCCACCGTCGTTTTCGTCGCCAACGGCAATCGCGAGAACGCAATGCCGCCCGCAATGAGCAACGCGATGCAGGCCGCCCATACCACAGCGGGTCGATGCGCCGCAAATCGAATCACGATCCGGCCGTCTCCCGTCTCCCGTCTCCCGTCTTCCGTCTCTCAAGTACTGCATACGCCGTGGGAAGCAGGAAAAACGTCACCAGCAGCGCACTGATTGATCCGCCAATGATTCCTGCCGCCAGCGGCTGATACAATGCCCCGCCACTACCCCACCCGAACACCAGCGGCAACACACCGGTGACCGTGGTAATGGACGTCATGGCGATCGCGCGCAATCGCTGCTGTCCACCCAGGAGGATGGCTTCATCTATAGAATGACCCGCCTCGCGGAACTTGCGAATGGCATCGAGCTTCACCACCGCTTCGTTGTCGGCCATGCCGATCATCACCACGATACCAATGAGTGACACCGCGTTGAGCGACTGCCCGGTGATCCACAGGAAGATCACCGCGCCGGCACCGGCTAACGGCACCGTGAGCATGACCACCAACGGAATGGTGAAACTGGCGAACTCGCCGGCCAACACGAGGAACATCAGCAGCGCCGCCAGCACCAGCACCAACAGCAGTTCGTCGCTGGTGCGCTTGCGTTCCGCGTCGGCACCGGCCACTTGCCACGTCACGCCACTGGGAAGTGCCAGCGATGCCATACGCGACAGCACATCGTCGGTGGCCTTGGCGGTACCGCCTGTCTCCACGAGTCCTTCAATGATGGTGACGGGACGCTGACCAATGCGAATGACTTCCAGTGGCGCGCGTGTCTCCCGCACCTGCACCAGTTGTCCCAGCGGAACACCGCGTATGGGTGTTTGCAGGGCCGTTTCCAACTGTTCGTTGCGCACGCCGGCGTAGCGCACCGTAATGGCCGTTCGTCGGTCGGTTTCGCGCAAGTCGTTGGCATTCACACCACCGAGCGCGCCGGCCAGCGCACTGGCCACCTGTTGCGGTGCAATACCGCGTTCGGCCAGACGCGTTCGCTCCAACGTGACTTCCACTATGGGCTGCGTTTGCGCGTACGCGTCCCGCACATCACTAAGCGTTGGGAGCGCGCGCAAAGTGCGTCGCACGGTATCGGCCCATCGTTGCGACTCAGCGATGGACGCCGCGGAGAGCTCCACACGCACCAGTCGTCCTTCGCGGCCGATCAGCGATCCGAATTCCGATTGGCCGGCGAGATCGAGCGCGAGTGCGCCATTGGCCAGATCGGGCAATGATGCGCGCAAGCGTTGCGCAAGATCCGCGGCATCTGCCGATGATGGCACTGGGACGATCAACTGCGCCGTGGAACTCGATCCCGGATCGGCCCCGCCCAGAATCTCTTCGTCGGTCGCTTTACCAACGCGCGCGTACGTACCCGTCGCACCCAATGTGCGCGCCGCCTGCTCTACTCGGCCCACCTGCACCGCCGTCGCTTCGATACTGGTGCCTTCCGGCAACTGCAATTGCGCTACCAGCACGCCTTCATCAACGCGCGGGAGAATTTCCTTGGGCAGCGTGTAGATGAGCACACCGGTGATCGCCACCAGCAAGAGCGCCAGCGCAAACACGGTTTTCACGTGATTGAGCGACCACACCATGCCGTGCTCGTACCATGCACTGAGCGTAACGCCCCATCGATCGAGAGTTCGGTTGAGCGTGCTGGTGGATGCGGGCGGCGGCGCCACGTGCAGCGCTCGCGCACTGCGACGACGGCCGACAATCATCACCGGCATCAGCGTGAGCGCCAGCAGCAACGACGCTGCCACTGTCGTCACCACACTCAGCGACAAGTCGCGGAATAGCGCGGCGGCCAGTCCGCGCACGAAGATGATGGGTCCGAATACCAGCACGGTGGTGAGTGTGCCGGCAAACAGTGGCGCCGCCACTTCGTCGGTGCCGGCAATGGCGGCGTCAATCAGCGACATCCCTTCGTCGCGTCGTCGGCCCACCGATTCCGCCACCACGATCGCGGTATCCACCAGCAATCCCGTGCCTAACGCCAGTCCGCCAAGCGAGAGCACGTTGATGGACACATTCATGGCCTGCAGTCCCACCAGCGCAACCAGCACTGACAGTGGCACCACCAGTCCGATGGCCAGTGACACGCGCCAGTCACGCAGGAACAGCAGAATCACCAGCAGCGACAGGATACCACCGGCCACGATTTCCTGGCCGAGGTTGGACAAGGCGTCCTCAACGAAATCGGCTTGCGCGGCGACGATGTTGATGTTGATGCCGCCAAACTCTGTTTGCAGTTGCGTGATGGCGTCGCGCATGCGGCCAGTGACGGCGACCGTGTTGGAACCGGCGTCTTTGTAGACCACCAGACCGATGGCCGGCGCGCCGTCGAGCCGAGTCATGGTGACCGGGTCGGCCAGTCCAAGTGTCACATCACCCACATCACGCAGCGTGATGCCCGATCCCACCGGTCCTACTGGTGTGTCGAGAATTTCTGCGGGTGTTCGAAACTCGGTGAGCGCGCGAACGGAGAACCGGAACTGTCCTTTGCGAATCGTACCACCGGCACCGGTGGCATTCTGGGAACGAATAGCGGCGGCGACATCTTCCGGTGTGAGATCGAGCGCGCGCAACCGATCGGGATCGAGGTCCACGCGAATCTGGTCTTCCGGTGCGCCAACAACGGCCACACTGGCAATGCCTTCGATTTGTTCGAGACGACGCGCGTGCACGTCTGATGCTGTGCGCGCCAGGCTGCGCAGGTCTCCGCCACCCTTGGACTGATCGCTCTTGAGCGCCAGCACGGCGATGGGTCGTTCACCGGGATCACTGGTGAGCAGTGTGGGTCGTTCGGCGCGTTCGGGGAGTTGACCACGGGCGGCATCGAGATGTTCGCGCACCGTGAGCACCGTGCCGCGCATATCGGTGCCCCAGGCGAATCGCGCCGTGGTGGTGACTTCGCCGTTGCGGCTGACGGAACGCAATTCAACAAGACCCGGTGTTGCGGCGATGGCCTCTTCGATGGGCTCCGCCACGAAGCGCGATACTTCAGGTGCCGCTGCACCGGTGTACACCGTGCGAATGGTGAGCACTGGCAATGACACATCGGGCAGCAGTGACACCGGGAGTCGA
>JBEBIR010000411.1:0-3949 GCA_040080315.1 Gemmatimonas sp. | reverse complement strand
GTCCGTGCGTATCCCACCCCGCCTTCCGCGGCACGAAATGCCCTTGCATCGCGCGATGCCGGCAGAACAGATCCTTCACCGTCCTCGCGAAGACGTGGTGAATGCCGGGCCGACCGTTGGCCGTGGGCGGTCCCTCGAAAAACACAAACGGCGGCGCACCCGCACGCGCCGCCTGCGAGGTCTCGAACAGGCGCTCGCTGTCCCAGCGCGCAAGCATCTCCTGCTCGAACGCGTCGGCGCCCAGGTCGGGCAACAGTTGGTACGTCGCGGCAGTCATCTCTTTCGCGCTCACAGTCAAGTAGGTCGCGTTCACAGTCGCGCGAGGACGCCGGTCACCACCGCCGTCAGCCTGGGCTCGGCGGCGCGCGCCACGTCGATGATCTGTTCCACCGTCGCCGGTCGCAACGCGTCCGGCAGACACTGATCGGTAATGATCGACAATCCCAACACCCGCATGCCGCCGTGTCGCGCGACGATGACTTCGGGCACCGTCGACATGCCGACCACATCGGCGCCGACGGCGCGCAGGAAGCGATACTCCGCGCGCGTCTCGAGGTTGGGTCCCTGCACCGCCGCGTACACACCTTCGCGCAGCATGATGCCGTTGGCGACCGCGACCTCGCGTGCGATCTGTCGCAGGCCGGCATCGTACGGCTCGGACATATCGGGAAAACGCGGTCCCATTGCATCGTCGTTCGGGCCGATGAGCGGATTGTCACCCAGCAAGTTGAGGTGATCGCTGATCAACATGAGATCGCCCGGCGACCACAACGGATGCATCCCGCCGCAGGCGTTACTCACCACCAGTGTTTCGGCGCCGAGGGCGCGCAACACGCGAATTGGAAACGTCACCTGCTGCAGCGAGTAGCCCTCGTATCGATGAAAGCGACCCTGCATGGCGATCACGGTGCGCCCACTGAGCGTGCCGCACAGCAGTCGTCCACTGTGCGACTCAACCGTCGACAGCGGGAAGTTCGGCAGATCGCGGTAGTCGATGGTTTGCTCGACGACAATGTCGTCGGCCAGCGCACCCAATCCCGTGCCCAGAATGATGGCCGCGTCAATCGGGGCGGCGAAACGCGCGCGAATCGCCTGCGCACACGCCTCGACGCGCTCACGCGCGTGCAACCCCAGCGCCGGATGCGCGAGGCCCACGCGCTGATGCTCCTGCGTGTATTGCAGCTGCGGATGAGATCCTGGCGTATGCTTGTTCAATCGTCCACCACGTCGAGCCATGATGGAGTGGGCGCATTTCCGCGAGGCGGCAGTTCGCGCAGCTCCTTCAACATGGGTTCCGCGTCCGGCGCACTCTCCGATACCGGTGCCCGCAGGGCCTCGCTCGACGCATCGCCGCGCCCCTCGCGGGTCTGCACGCCCGGTGGTGGTGGTTCTTCCTCGGCCGCCACCAACTCCGTGAGCTGGCGCTCCACCTGGTTTCGCAGCTGCGCGAGATAGCCACGACGCGTGCGCCAGAGCTGCTGCAGCGCGTCCTGGGCTCGCCGCACCTCATCGCGCACCTGCTGCAATCCCTTGTCCGCTTCGGCACGCGCTTCCCGGATGATCAACTGGGCTTCCCGCTCCGCCTGTTCACGGATCTCGCCGCGGAGCTGCTGGGCACTGACCAACGCATCGTTCAGCGCCTTGTCGCGATCTCGGAAGGACTTCAGTTGCTCGAGAAAATTGCGGGCTTTCTGATCGAGCTCCTGATTGGCGCGCGTCAGGCGCTCAATCTCTTCGGCGATCTGGTCGCGGAACTGATCGACGCGCCCGCGGTCATAGCCCCGCAGGGCGTTGCCGAAGTCGTAGCGCCGGACGTCGAGCGCAGTGAGATGAAAGGCGTCGTCCGTCATGCGTTGGTCCGAAAGTGTGCGCCGCGAGAAGTGTGAAGCGGGGACATCGCGGCTCAGGTGCGAGTGCCGAAGAGCATGGTACCGAGACGCACATGCGTTGCACCCTCCTCCACGGCCACCTCATAGTCGCCCGACATGCCCATGCTGAGCCACGGTGCCGGGTGCCCTGCTTGAAGCAATTGTGTTCGCGCATCGCGCGCACCAGCAAACACCGCGCGCAGTATTGTTTCCGGCGCGTCAAACGGGGCCATGACCATGGCACCCATCACACGCAGATTTCGCAGTCCGTGCCAGCGTTCGGCCGACGCGGACACCTCGCCGGGTTCGACGCCACTCTTGCTGTCTTCTCCACTGACGTTGACCTGCATCAACACGTCGAGCGTCGCGCCAACCGTTCGCGCTGCCACATCGAGCGCCTCGGCCAGCCGATCGCTGTCGACGCCATGCACCAGCGCAAACCGTGTTGCCGATTTGACTTTGTTGCGTTGGAGATGCCCGATCAGGTGCCAACGCACGGGCACATCGATCTGAGACATCTTGACCTCCGCTTCCTGCACACGGTTTTCACCAACATCCATCACGCCCGCGCGCCACGCGGCCAGCACCGCCTCCGGACCGTGCGTCTTCGTGACCGCGACAAGTGTCACTGGCTGGCCATGCCCACCTCGCGCCGTCGCCGCAGCGATGCGCTCGCGAACCTCTGCAACCCGCGACGAAACCTCCGCGTCAGCCAGCGATGCGGTGGAGTCCGAAATTGGCATAGCATAAGAACTTAGCTACTGTTGCAGGTCGCCACAAGTAACGAGTCGGTCAACGCACGAACCTGCGTGCAGCGAAGCAGTCCCTGCATCTGATCGGCCGCCGGATCGGCGTCAGGCGGGAGCGCCGTCAGCGCCGAGGGCGGTACAAGTCCCGATGCCCGGATCAGTGTTGACATTTGCAGTCCGACGGTGCCGGGCGTCAGTTCGAAGCTGGGAGCGTAGACCATCCCTTCCAGCGCCCATCCAGCACTCGGATCGATCAGCCTGCGCTCGCGCGCGGACAGCAGCACACTCACACGAATCGGGCGACGGGCGAGTGCAGCACGCATGGACGACGTGCGCAGCGCGGCGCTCAGGCCGGGCCAGGTGTCAACGGCAGACGCCGGAAGCAGCGCATTCCGTCGCACCAGCTGATCGCGGTACCATCGGGCGCCCAGCAAGGGGACGGTCACGATCAGGACGTCCGTGCGAACGTGTTCGACCTGTTGCAAGTACCACAACGGGAATGTGTCGTTGTCACCGGCGGTGTAGAGCACGCCGTTGGCTGGCACCGATTCCAACAACAATCGCGCCACCGTGCGAGGCAAGGTCGCGACGGGCTCGCGCGTGCGATCCATCACGGGACGATTGGCCAGCAGCGGCACCGCTGCCAACGCGAACGGCACGACCGCGAGCGCGCGCGGCAATCGGCGCGCCAGTTGCCCGGCGATGAACGTGATGCCGGCGCCCACGCACAGACCCCAGCTCCAGAACCCCAACACGAAGAAGTAGTCGCGTTCGCGCGCCTCGTGCACAGCGCCTTCGGGCAGCACGCCGGCACCGTAGGAGGGACCGGCGTGCATGTTGAGCCAGATCGCCACACCAAACGTGCCGCTGGCCATCAACAGCAGCATGGCACGACCAACTCGCCGTTCATGCTGCCAGAGCGCGCGCACTCCCAGCATGCCCAACCACATCCAGGCGAGTGACAGCGCGGTACGCGACCACGTTGGCGACGGTTCCGGATGCAGTCCGTACGCCACCTGCCAGTCGGCCCACTCGAATACGTTGCCGAGTTGCAGCCACAGGGGGGCCATTCGCGGCCATAGTGCTGAAACCGCGTACTGCTTGCGCTGCAGTACATCCATCAACGCGGACAATGTGACGGGATGTCCGGAATCGAGTTCTGGCGAACGCGCCGAGAGCAACGGCAAGATCGCGACCGCAGACAGTCCAAGCGCCAGGAGAGCGAGCCATCCTATCAGGTCGCCTGCTCGCGGGGACTCACCGCGCCACGCCAGCACGACGGCAGCGGGCAGCGCCACGAGCACGCTCAGGTGGAGCGGCACGGCAAGCGCA
>JBEBIR010000410.1:0-3960 GCA_040080315.1 Gemmatimonas sp. | reverse complement strand
CTGGTGAGCGACTTGGGCAGCATCTTGATCACGACGCGCCGACCCAGGGCCAACTCTTCCGCAACAAAAACGTGCGATGCGCCGGCGCCGTCGAGTTCCCGCTCGATGGCGAAACCGCTGCCCAGCGCCAACTGCATCTCGCCGCGATAGTCCACAGGGAAAGCTAACTACCTGCGTCCGACAGCGGCCACAACACCCTCTGGACACTGTGTGATATTTCTCACATGGAACTTGGGATCTATTCTTTCGGCGAAACGGACCCGCGCACCGCCACCGACCCGCGTGTGGTGGCGCGGCGCGTTCAGGATCTTCTTGAGGAAATCGAACTCGCCGATCAAGTCGGGCTCGACGTGTTTGGCGTGGGTGAGCATCACCGCCCCGACTATGTGGTGTCGTCGCCGGCCGTGATTCTGGCGGCGGCAGCGGCCCGGACATCGCGCATTCGCCTGACGAGCGCGGTGACCGTGTTGAGTTCGGACGACCCCGTTCGGGTCTTTCAGGACTTTGCCACGCTCGATCTCATCTCGAACGGACGTGCCGAAGTGATGGCGGGACGCGGCAGTTTCATCGAGTCGTATCCACTGTTTGGCCAAGACCTCGACGACTACGACGCGTTGTTCGCCGAAAAGCTCGCGTTGTTGCTCAAACTGAGCGAGTCCGACGTGGTGACCTGGAAGGGCACGCATCGTTCGTCCATCGACGCCCGCGGTGTCTATCCGCGTCCGTTGCAGCAGCCGCTGCCAGTATGGATAGCCGTTGGCGGAACGCCCGCCTCCGTGATGCGAGCCGGTGCGCTGGGGTTGCCGCTTGCCATCGCGATCATTGGAGGATCACCCGAGCGATTCGCTCCACTGGTTCAGCTTTATCGTGACGCCGCACGGCGGGCAGGACACGATCCGGCCACGCTGCCAGTGAGTATCAACTCGCATGGCTTCATCGCCACCGACGCGTCGCGCGCGGCCGACATTGCCTTTCCGCCGTATCTCGACGCGATGGGTCGCATCGGTCGCGAACGCGGATGGCCGCCGCCCACCCGCCGTCAGTTCGACGCGGAGATCTCCGCACATGGCGCGGTGTTCGTGGGCAATCCTCAGCAGGTGATCGACAAGATCCTCTACGAGCATGAGCTCTTTCAACACCAGCGCATGTTGTTGCAGTTCAGCGTCGGCCCCATGGCGCACACCGATATCATGCGCTCGATCGAACTGTTCGGCAGCGTCGTCGCGCCGGCCGTGCGCAAGGCCCTGGCGGTTGCGGAACCCGAGCCCCTGCAGGCGTCATGAAGAAGTGGTTCGTCATCGGCGCGGCTGGACTCATCCTGTTTGAGTTCGCCAACGTCTACTTCATCATGCCGCTGCCATTCAGTCAACGCGTTCGCAGCATCGACGTCGCGTATGCGCTGTACACCTGGCGATGGGCGGCACGGGCGCTGTTCGGCGCGCTGATGTTGGTCGGGCTGATCTCGGTGTGGCGCGTTGGCGGATGGCGTCGCTGGCTCGCACCGGTGGGCGTGCTCCTCGTGGGCGTCGTGGCGTACGCGACCAACGTCGTGATGGCGGCCGATCACCTGTTCCTCATGCCCAGGCACCTGCGCATGGTGGCGGCCAGCGCGAACGTGGTGGAAAAGAACCGATTGGTCGTGGGCGTCGTGCTGAATGGCGATGCGCGCGCGTATCCCGTGCAGTTCATCGGGTACCACCATCAAGTGCGCGACAGTGCTGGTGGCGAGCCGATACTGGTGACGTTTTGCACCGTCTGCAGGACTGGTCGGGTATTCTCGCCGATCATCGATAGCACCGAGGAGCAATTCCGCCTGGTCGGCATGGATCACTTCAATGCGATGCTCGAAGACCGGGGCACCGGCAGTTGGTGGCGGCAGGCCAACGGTGAGGCGATCACGGGTTCGCGGAAAGGCGCCTTCCTGCGCGAGATTCCGAGTCAGCAGGTCACCTTGGCACTGTGGCTGGAAATGCATCCGGCGTCGTACATCATGCAGGCCGATTCGGCGCTTCGAGATCGATATCCAACGACCTTCGACTATGAAACCGGACAGAGTCGGAGCGCGCTGACCGGGACCGATTCGGTGCCCTGGAGCGACAAGGCCTGGGTGGTTGGGCTGACGGTAGGTGGGCGGAGCAAGGCCTACGACTGGCGTCAACTGCGACGCGAACGCGTGATCAACGACGTCGTAGGCGGCGCACCCATCGTGGTGCTGATGGCCTCGGACGACGCCAGTTTCTTTGCCTACCAGAGACGTGACTCCTCCACGCACTTCACCATGCGGGGGGATTCACTGATCGCTCCGAACGTGGCCTACGGATTGAGCGGCCGAGGTGCCAGCGGTTCACTGGTGCCGGTGCAGGCCTCGCAGGAATTTTGGCACAGCTGGCGGACTTTCCAGCCGGGGACCGAGCGGTACTGAGTGCGGGGGCGGGAGGCGGTGAATTGGGTAGTGGGTCAGTTTGACCCGTGACAATCCGTGACGGGGCTGGACTGATTCGCTAGACTACCGTCATGGCGAAGAAACCGAAACCGACCGAGCACCCGGACAAGCTGCGGCCCGACGTGGCGGAAACGGCATTCCGGACCATGCTCGAAGCGACCGGCCAAGCGCCCAAGACGCTGCCGCCAGCCCAGAGGACCGGCAAGAATGAGGAAGCCGTCGCGCGGGGCTCCAAGGGCGGCAAGATCGGCGGGAAGGCGCGGGCGGATAGTATGACGCCAGAACAGCGCACCGTCATTGCCAAGAAGGCGGCTAGCGGACGGTGGGAGAAGCCGAAGGGCTGACTAGAGAATGATGTTTTTCAGGATTTTCCGCTCAAACTTGGCTTTGTCGGGCGGGGTCTCGTAGAGAATGGATGCCATCAACAATGAATGTTTGGTCGGGAACACCTCCTTCAACGAGAGTTGCCACGGTCCGCTCGGCGTCTCTTTCCCGAACTGGTAGATCATGAACACAATATCGGAGTCTTCAAGTCCGACCTTCGTGAATTTCGAATAGCCATCAAACTTCGCGAACAAGTCGTCCTGTATCACCGCGACGATGCGCGTGCCCCAACCGTGGCAGTAAAACCCCTTCGCGATAATCTGCGTGAGGAAGCGTTTTCGGACATTCCCCCAATTGAAACCGTACCTGAACTTCCCGGTTATCATCGTGGAGTTGGTAAGCGCCTCGAAGGCAGGCATGTAGCTGCCGGTAATGTCCACGGACTGCAACTCCACCGGAATGAAGTTCTTGACGACGGTCCCGGCGTCATCCAATTCAGCGATCACCATGTCCACGTTGCCGAACTTTCCCATTTTGACTTCTTTGGCAATGCGCGGTCGTGTCGGCTTGGGTCCGGTCCAGCACTCGCGCAACACGTCCTCGGCTATGCTCGCCTCATAGAATCGAACGGGGCAGATGCAAACGGGCGTGCGCGTCTCACGTTTGGCGCTCTTGCGATAAATCGAGCAGACCGGGAACGGTAGGTCGTTCTTGTGGTTGGTTTTTGAACACTTGCCGTCCATGTGCGGACACAAGTAGTCCGCATTCACTGGACTGCGCATCGAATCCGCTGGCTCGCCAAGGCACTCGGCGATCACATCCAGCGGATCAAACGGCAATGCTGGCTTTTTGGATCTGGCGATCTGTCTGCGCTCCCTCAATCATTCGTCGAACCGTCTGCGCGACTGACCGCGCCAGAAGTGGCGGCACGGCATTCCCGACCTGACGGTACTGGTCGCCTCGCGAACCTAAGAATCGAAAATGATCCGGGAACGACTGCGCGCGCGCGCATTCCCGAACCGAGAGCGTGCGATCCTGCTCAGGGTGGATGTACGCGCCCCAATGCAGGTCAGCCTTTGTGAGGATCGTCGAAAACAGTCCCTTCGGGTCCAGACGACCATACCGCTTAGTGTGATCGCTGCGCTTTGCGAGCTTCATTCCCGCTGGGAGGAGGTTGTGCGGCAGATCGCGCC
>JBEBIR010000409.1:0-3962 GCA_040080315.1 Gemmatimonas sp. | reverse complement strand
GCCGCACCAGAGGGACGCTTGGCGGTCCCTGCCGACAGCGGCGAAGGCCATCTCACCAACATCCGTCGCATCACGAACGGTGGAGAGAACGCCGAAGCGTATTGGAGCGCAGATGGCAAGTGGATCACGTTTCAGTCGACACGCGACGGGCGCGCCTGCGATCAGCAGTACACGATGCGCGCTGACGGCTCCGAGCTCACCAAAGTCTCCGTGGGTGGCAAGACCACCTGTGGTTGGTTCCTGCCGGGTGCCAAGCGACTGTTTTTCGGCGCCACGCACGCCGCTGACTCCACGTGTCCCGTCAAGCCCGATCCGTCGAAGGGCTACGTCTGGGGCATTGATCCATTCGACATCTACACGGTGGGTCGCGACGGCAAAGATCTGAAACGCCTCACGAACTACGGCGTGTACACCGCCGAGGGCGTGCTGTCACCCAATGGCAAGCGCATCGTGTTCACATCGCTCAAGGACGGCGATCTGGATATCTACACGATGGATGTCGACGGCACCCACGTGACGAAACTGACCAACACACCGGGCTACGACGGCGGTCCGTGGTGGTCACCCGACGGCACCAAGATTGTGTACCGCGCATGGCATCCCACGAATCCCGATTCGCTGAAGGCGTATCGTGATTTGCTGAAACTGCGCATGATCCGCCCGAACAGGATGGAGTTGTTCGTGATGAATGCGGACGGGACGGATCAAAAGCAGATTACGAACCTCGGCGGCGCCAACTTCGGACCGTCATGGACGCCCGATGGCCGAAGGATCATTTTCTCGTCGAATCATAAAAATCCGCGAAGCCGCAACTTCGATCTGTTCATCGTACAGCTCGACGGCTCCGGATTGGAGCGCATCACGACGCATGCGGACTTCGACGGATTTCCGATGTTCAGTCCGGACGGTAAGAAGATCATCTGGGCGTCGAACCGGCACGATACGAAAGCCGGCGAGACGAACCTGTTCATCGCGGAGTGGAAGCCGTAGAGACCCCCTCCGGTCTCTCCTCACCGTTCCAATCGGCCCGAATACGACAACGTTCCCGTCGGCGGCGTTGCGCCGAAGTTGGCTGCACCAGTGATCGTTCCTGTGCCCGTCGTATTCGCATAGCCCCCGGTGCCCTTCTCCACCGTCCACGTTCCGGCCAGTGTTGCGGCCGTTTGACTGGTGAACGTGAGCGTCGCGCTGCCGCGCACGGTTAGCGTGCCCTGCTTCCCCGTGAGCGTTCGTACGTAGGTCAGCGGAACCGGCGATTGCGTCAGTGGTCCACCGAAGGTGAGCTCTTCGGTTGTGCTTCCGCTGTCGGCGCGCGCGCCGGTCATCGTGAACGCGCCGGCCGAGGTGGTCTGACCGGTCAGTGATTGCGTGATGGCGATGGTGACGGGCCCGCTCGGGTCCGGTGCGGTGGTATCGTCGCTGCAGGCGGCGGTCATGGAAGTCGCAGCGATCATGAGAAAGACCCCGGCGGTAGTGGACAGTGAAAAATGCATGACATCCTCGTGGTATGGGCTCGTCATGAGCCGTGTGCACGAGAACCTCGCGAGTCCGCTGGGTGGTGCGCACCACCCGATTGGGTGGCGTTGTGTGGGTGGTGCGAAACGCGTTCTCGTCAGTCCACCAGGGCCCAGGTAGCCGATGCGGGCGAGTTGACATCGCCGTCCGTCACGGAATGAACCGCGACCGCAACCTCGGCGCCCGCGAGAATGTCCCGCAGCATTCCGGTGAGCAGAATTTCCCCCGGTTTCGTCGCGTTCGCCGTGTCCATGGCGCGCGCAAACGCGGCGCCAATCGGAATGCCGTCGGTCACCGAGCAGGCGCCGACGTGCAGCGACATGCCACCCACACGACCTGTGCCGAGCGAACGTAGGTGACGCGCACATCGCAAGGCGGCGCTGGGGCCGTCGAACAGCGCAGTCCACGCCGCGTCGGACTGACGAAGGAATCGAGCGCCGTGTGACTCAAGCACCACTCGCTTTGATTCGTCGAGACGCGCGCCCTGGCCCGACATGCACAGAATGATCGCAATCCATGTGCGCACGTCGGGCGCTGCATCTGGTTGCTGGAGATATGACGTCACCGTGCGCGCCACCACGTCGCCGTCGACGAAGTAGACGTGATCACTGCCCGGTAACTCCACTAGTCGAGCGTGCGGCATGCGCGACGCCATGTACCGCGCCGCTGAAACGGGAATCAGTCGGTCGTCCACGCGGTGAACGATGAGCGTGCGGGTCGCAACCGACGGCAGCAGGGCGCGAATATCCACCGCGCGCGCATTCACCAGCACGGTCTCAACGACCGACGGACTTGTGGCCGCGCGAAGCAGCTTCGACCACCAATCACGAAATGCGCGATCCGCCGCACGCGATGGTGCAAAACGATCCAACGCCCACGCCTCACCCCAGCGCTGCGGCACGGGCGCTAACGGCGTGAATTGCTCGTGATCCGCCGACCACGGCAGATCGGTACCGTGTCCGCCGATGAACGGCGAGGCGCTGAAAAGAATCAATCCCTGCACCCGATCGGGATACATCGAGGCCAACAGGATCGCCGCAGCACCACCCTCCGAAGTCCCCATCACGAACACGCGCGACGCGCCGGCCGCATCAAGCACGCAACGGGCGTCGGCCACCGTCTGTTCCAGTGTCGACGGACCCACATCGCGATCGGATACGCCAACACCACGCTTGTCGAACAGAATGACACGCGCGGAACGACCGAGATGCTCGAAAAATGCGCGATACTCCGGCTCTTCCCACGCCAGGTCGAGGTGCGACACGAAACCGTGCACAAACAGCAGATCCACTGGCCCGGCGCCGACGACTTGGTACGCGACGTGAACGCCGCCGTTGTTGGCGTAACGAATCTCCGAACGCGCCACCGTCGCACTCGGCGCAGTCGCGACCGGCGCATCGAGCAGCCCGCGCGTCATGGCCACTCGAATCGCTTCGGCGCGCGAGGAGACCTCCAACTCGCGGTACAGGAGTTTGACATACCACCGCACGGTCTCGACCGAGAGCGACAAGCGCTTGGCGATACTCGGCGCATTCAGGCCTTCTGCGAGGAGCGTCAATACTTGACGCTCACGCAACTTCAGAGTCGGCGACATGCGCGGGCGAGGACGAAGGAACGACACGCAAACAGCACGGGTGCCGCGACAATAGGTGCGGCGGCACCCCTCGGCAAGTCGTTCCGCGCGACTCGCCGACTTAGGCGGCGATGGCGATTGCGACCGGTGCGGCTTGCACCTCGATACTGAGTTTCACGTCGTCACCCACCAGCACGCCGCCGGCCTCGAGTGCCACGTTCCACACCAAACCCCATTCCTTGCGCGAGATCTTGGTGTTCAGTGACGCGGAGACTTTCTTGTTGCCCCACGGATCAATCGCCGGACCACCGATCTCGCCGGTGAGCACGATGGGGCGCGTAGTACCGCGGATCGTCAGATCCCCTTCGACCGTTACCTCGTCGCCCGATCGAACAAAGCGCTTCAGCGCGAAGGTCGAGGTGGGGAAGCTCTCAACGTCGAAGAAGTCAGCACTCTTGAGATGTCCGTCACGCTGCTCGTTGCCCGATGTGAGCGATCGGACATCGATCTCGACCGTGGCACCGGTGACCGCGCCGCCCAGTTCATCGATTGTGCCCGTGAAGTCTCCGAAGGTGCCACGCACCGTCGAGATGCCGAGGTGCTTCACAGAAAATTGGATCTGGCTGTGCGCCGAGTCGATCTGCCACTGCATGGAGTACTCCTGGCCCAGAAAGGCCGACGTTGTCTGAAATGACTACGCAAGCGAACTAATCGCCTGCCGATATCTCATAACTGAGAAACTTAGGCATCAGACAACTAGTGTCAAGCCTTGTTATTCAGGCCGGTTCGGCCCTGGATTCGGGGCGCGTCTCCAGCTTCGTGAGATCGGCCGCGCTCAGCCCGAGCGTGCGTAGCAGATCCGCCGCCTGCACCT
>JBEBIR010000025.1:0-16645 GCA_040080315.1 Gemmatimonas sp. | reverse complement strand
TTGCGGTGCCCACCGCTCATCAGCGCGACGAAGCGATATTGCGCCGCGTTGGTGTCCTGATACTCGTCCACCAACACATACCGAAAGCGACGCTGATAGTGCTCGCGCAGCGCCGCGTCGCGTTGCAGCGCGCGAACCGGCAGCACCAGCAAGTCATCGAAGGTCACCGCGTTTGCGCGCTCCAAGGCCGCCTCGAAATCGCCATACACGCCGGACACCACCTGCGAAAACGGATCGCGGGCCGTCGTGGCGTACTCAGTGGCCGAGACCAGCGCGTTCTTGGCATCGGAGATCGCCGCCAGCACCGCGTTCGGGCTCCACTGTTTCGTGCTGACCTGCCGTCGTTCCATGACGCGCTTGCAGGCGGCCAGCGAATCCCCTTCATCGTAGATCGTGAAGTTCGCCTCGCGTCCCACCAACGGTGCCACACCACGCAGCAAGCGCGCACCAAGCGCGTGGAACGTGCCGCACCACATGCCGCGCGGTTCGTGACCCAACTGCGCACCGATGCGCGTGCGCATCTCGCCCGCCGCCTTGTTGGTAAACGTCACCGCCAGGATTTCATGTGGAGCCACACCGCGTTCGGCGATCAAACGGACAATGCGTGACGTCAGGACGCGTGTTTTCCCTGATCCGGCGCCGGCCAGCACCAGTATGGGCCCCTCATTGTGCGCTACCGCTTCGCGCTGCGCCGGATTGAGTCCGCGCACCAGCGCTTCGTGGTTCACCATCACTGGGGTGCTGTCAAACAGTGATCCGGTCCAGCCCGTCGTTGTCATCCGGGCAAGATAACGTCGAACGCCGCTCCACGATCAGTGTCGGCCAACAGCAATCGTCCGCCGTGATTCTCTTCCACGATGCGACGGGCCAGCGACAGGCCGATGCCCCAGCCGCGATCCTTCGTGGAAAATCCCGCGTCAAAGATCCGCTTGCGCAGCGCACGCGGAACGCCGGGACCATTGTCCTCCACCCGAATGCGCACGCCGCCCTCGGGCATTGGTGCGGCGGACACCACCACTTCGCCATCGCGCCCACCCAGCGCATCGATCGCGTTCTTGATCAGCACCTCCAACACCCATTCCAGCAACACTCCATCACCTCGGCTCACCAGCGGCCCGTCGGGATGCTCGCTGCGAATTCGCACCAGGCGGCCAAGCGTCGGCGCGCGCGCCGCGAAGTACGACGCGAGCCGCTCGACCAGCGCAATGCAATCCACCGCGTCGTTGCGCGTGGGACGTCCGATGCGCTCGAATCGGTGTGAGACGCGCTCCAGCCGCGTCAGGTCCTGCGTCATGGCCGCCACAGCACGCTTCGACGTAGAACTGCTCGCTTCGTCGCCCAGCAATTCCAGCCAACCGGCCATCGCGGACAGCGGCGTGCCCAACTGGTGGGCCGCCTCGCGCGCCATGCCCGCCCACACTTTCTCGCGCTCGGCGCGTCCGCGCTCGACCAACGCGTACAGTCCGAACGCCAGCAACAACCCGATCGCCACCGCCTGCAACAACGGTATCACTCGCAGCCCTTCGACAATCTGACTGTCACCGTAATGCACACCGCCCAAACCCGGCTCGAGGATGGGGGCGTTGCGGCGGTCCAACTCCCTCACAAAGGCCGCCGTATCCAGCAACCGGTCATTCGGCAAATTCGCGGAAAACGACACCCGCCCCGTCGCATCGGTGAGCACCAACGGCAGACCCGACTTCGTCACCTGTTCCGCCAGATCCAGCAGGACGGCCGTCTTGTCCTCGCCTTCGGTACTCGTGTCCAGCAGCGCCTTGTAGATCACGGAGTACATGTGCCCCTGCGATGCGGCGGCCGCGCGCAGTTGCGTGACGACGTGCTGCGTATAGGCGACGTACCACGTCAGCACGGCCAGCACACCCAGCACGACGACTACGACCGGCCAGCGACGTCGACGCATTGCCTGCGCGATCAGCCGAGGTTGGTCACGCGAATGCGCAACGACGGAGTGTCACCGTAACTCCGCGCGGCCGAGGTACGGCTGCAACGCATCCGGAATGCGCACCGATCCATCCGCCTGCTGGCCATGCTCCAGAAGACTGGCGATGATGCGCGAGAACGCCAGCGCCGACCCGTTGAGCGTGTGCACCAGCCGCGGCTTTTCACCGGGCGCCGGGCGATATCGGATGTTGGCACGGCGCGCCTGGAAATCGGTGAACACACTGCAACTCGACACCTCAAGCCATTTGCCGACTGCCGGCGCGAACACTTCCAGATCGTACGTTTTCGCGCTGGCAAATCCTGTATCTCCCGCTGCCAGGAGCAGCACGCGATACGGCAGACCAAGCCGCTGCAGAATCACCTCGGCGTGACCGGTGAGGATTTCCAGTTCCTGCAGCGACGTGTCGGGTGTCGCGTAGCGGACCAGCTCCACCTTGTCGAACTCATGCACCCGTAACAACCCGCGCGTGTCCTTCCCTGCCGCACCCGCCTCCTGTCGGAAGCACGCACTGAACGCACAGAAACGCCGGGGCAGTTCGCTCGCATCGAGAATTTCGTCGCGATAGAGATTGGTGACCGGAACTTCCGCCGTCGGAATGAGGAACATGTCCTGATCACGCAGCGCGTACATATCGTCTTCGAACTTCGGCAACTGCGCGGTGGCGGTCATGGAGGCGCGGTTCACGACCAACGGCACCCAGCACTCTTCGTAGCCGTGCTCCTGCGTGTGAATGTCCAACATCATGTTCATGAGCGAGCGCACCAGTCGCGCGCCGGCGCCGCGGTACACGATGAACCCCGACCCGCTGATTTTCGCGCCCCGCGGCAGATCGAGCACCCCAAGTGACTCACCAATTTCCCAGTGCGGCTTGAGTTTGGCGCCGTCCGAGCGCGGTGTTCCCCACGTGCGCACCACCGTGTTGGCTTCCTCGCCGCCCTCGGGGACATCAGGCAACGTGATGTTTGGCAGTTCGTACAGCAGCTGTTGTACCGCCGCTTCCGCGTCCAGTCGACGTTGATCGAGACTGGCGATCGATTCGCCGATACTGCGCCCCTCCGCGATCAGCGCGCTGGCATCTTCACCGCCCTTGCGACGCTGTGCGACGGCCTGCGTCACGCTGTTGCGACGCGCTTGCTGGCCCTCAAGGTCCGTGATCGCGCTGCGTCGTTCGCGTTCGAGCTGCTCGGCCCGATCGAGCAACGGCGCCAATTCCCCAAGCTTCCCGCGACGTCGCATTCCGTCGCGCAAGAGCTCCAGCTGGTCACGCAGAAGGCGAATGTCGTGCATGGATATGCGAGGAAGTCGAATTCAGCGGACGAGGCGGTTCCTCAGTCCTTGGGAACGCCCGCCACGAGCGAGCGATAGCCGCAATTCCGGTTGACCAAGGTGCGCATGAGCAAGCGACGCTCGGCCACGTTGATGTCGTCGATTGTGAGCTTGGCGTAGAATGGCTCGCCGTAGACGCATCCGGAACTGAGCAGCCGAATGGTGATGGTCTCACCGATTGCCATCGTGGTCGAACTGTCGGTGACGTACCCCTTGTCGGTGGCCCGCTGAATCTGCTCGTACACGCCGGGCTGTCGGGTAAACCCCATGGACGGCGCACCGGCCGGTGGCAACGGCACGATCAAGCGGGCGGGCAGCACGAGCACTTTGCCGTCTGCGGTGATATCAAACGCCACGTCGAAATTCAGGGACCCGTCGCCAAGCACCTGCGGACGCACCAGCGATTCCGTGGTGAACTGATAGCCGGCGGGCCGCGCTGCCGACGAACCGGTGATTGCCCACACGTCGAACTGACGGTCGACGTTCTCGAAATTCGCAGGCGACAGAAAGCTGTCGCTGCCTCCGCATTGGACCAACGCGGCGGCGGCAACGATCAGGGCTGGAAACGACATGGCGCGCCGCAAGAATGGGAGCGCGCCGAAAAGACGAGGTATCAGGGTATTCCCCATGGCAGAAGCGTCGTTGGAGGTTACCGCTCAACTCGTGTCCGGGCAAGCGGTTCGGATGCTTGACTTCACCCCGCAGGGTGTTCAGCGTTCCCTCATGGCGACCATCCGGGATCTGGTCAGCGCGCTCCGGCGACGCGACGGTGTCGATGCAGCAATCGTTTTGGGACGCGACGGGCTGCTGATCGACGGTGCAACTGAAGGCGCGCTCGACCCCGAGGGGTTGGCCGCGCACGTGCCGCCGATGGTCGTGGCGGCGGTCGACATGGGGCTGGCGTCGGGGCGAGGCGACTTCGGGTTGATGGTGCTCGAATACAGCGCCGGAACCGCGGTCGTCACCTCAGTGTCGCCAGATGCGCTGCTGCTGGTGTTGCTGCGTCCGTCGGCGAATCTGGCCGCCATGTTGTTCGACTTGCGCCGACACCGCGCGCAGATCGCGGCGTTAGTCTGACCGACTTCGCCACCTCGGCCGACGACACGCGCACCCGCATTCTCGTCGTGGACGATGAGCCGCACATCGGCCTCATCGTGTGCACGCGCCTGGAGCAGGGGCCGTTCGCGGTACTGCTGGCGCGCGACGGGCCGGAGGCGCTCGAACTGTTAGCCGCCCATCCACGGGTGGCACTGGTCATTCTTGACCTGATGCTTCCGGGCATGAGTGGAACCGAGGTCCTGGCTGCCATCCGCGCGGACGAGCGGTGGCGCAACATGCCGTGCCTCATTCTGACGGCCACCGGGCAGGACGCGCAGCTTCTGGCCGCCGAAGCTCTCGGTGTCTCTGGCGTCATGACCAAGCCCTTCAGTCCCCGGCGGTTGTACGATCGAGTGGTGACACTGACCAGCGCCCGGCCGTCCTCACTGCGTGTACCATGATCTCCGTCATCCAACGGCGTGACCTCGCTCTCCTCCTGATCCACGCATGATTCGCTGGAATGTGGTGCTCGCGGGTGGGGTGGGCTCGCGATTCTGGCCGCTCTCGACGCCCCTGCGTCCCAAGCAACTGCTGCCGCTGATTTCCGCGGCACCGATGTTGCGCGACTCCATCGATCGACTGCTGCCGTTGGCGCCGCTGGAACGCACGCTGGTGCTCACCAATGCCGTACTCCGAGACGCCGTGATGGCCATGCAGCCCGGTCTGCCCGCCGAGAATGTGATTGCGGAGCCTCACCCGGCAGGCACCTGCGCCGCACTGGCGTGGGCCGCGCGCACGATCGCGGCGCGCACCGGACCCGAGTCGGTGATGCTGTGCGTTCACGCGGACTGGGCGATCGGCGATGTGGACGGCTTCCGCCGCACGCTGATCGACGCGGCTGATATCGCTGCCAGCGAACAGGCGTTGGTGACCGTTGGCATTGTGCCGTCGCGACCGGATCCTGGATTCGGATACATCCAACCGGGCGAGGTCCTGCGCGACCGCGTGCGCCGTGTTGCGCGCTTCGTGGAGAAGCCCGATCGCGCGCGTGCCGCGGTCATGGTCGCTGACGGCTATTTGTGGAACTCCGGGATCTTCGCGTGGCGTGTGGGCGACCTGTTGGACGAGATCCGCGCACACACCCCCGAAGTGCAACCGGCGCTTGATGCCGCGGGCGATGATCTGGCCGCGTTCTTTTCCCACGTCACCTCCATTGCGATTGATGTGGGCGTACTGGAGCGCAGCCAACGCGTGCTGGTCATTCCGGGGCAATTCGGTTGGGATGATGTCGGCACCTGGGCCGCGCTGCATCGTGTGCGCGCGCTCGACGAGGCCGGCAACGCGGTCCATGGTCCGTCGTTTCTGCTGCAATCACGGGACAATGTCGTGCATTCAGAAGGCAACACCGTGGTGTTGTACGGTGTGCACGATTTGGTGGTGGTCGCACGCGACGGCCTCGTGATGGTGACGACGCGTGAGGCGGCCGCAGACCTCAAGGTGCTGCTCGACGCACTGCCACCGGAGCTGCGCGAGCCATGATCGTCCTTTACGACGACGCCGTCGCGCGGGAGTTCGAACCGTTTGCCACCACGCGTCCGGTCAGCGAACTGCGCGCGGGCGCGCTGCTTGGCCGCGAGCGTTGGGCGCTGTGGTTCGGCCGCGCCGTCGATGGCTGCATCGCCGCACCACATCTCTCGCGGTTTGTCGAGTTTGACGCACCACTGATGGCGAGCCTGCCGCTGCCTTCGGGAACGTGGTTGGTGAATGCCCGCGCGCTGCCGGTGCTGGGACAGGCAATCGTTGATACCGCCGATGCGATTCGCATTGGCACACGCATCGCCGCCGTGCGCTTGCGCGAGCCACTCGCGAGTCTTGCGCTGCGAGACGGATCGCTGGCGCTTGAATCACTGATGCCGACCGACGCGGTGCTGCACCCGGTCGACGGCGTCTGGATTGACGCGCCGTGGGACATTATCCGACACCTGTCCTCGCAACTGACACACGACATTCCGACATACGCCGCGTCGCTCGGCGCGGCAGCGTTGGACGTCCACACCGCCGCGTCCAAGGGACCGGTGATTCTTGGCGACGCGCCGGTGTTTGTTGAGTCTGGCGCCCACCTCGAACCGTTGACCGTGTTCGACACGCGCGGCGGACCGATTCTCGTGCGTCGAGGTGCGACCGTGCAGGCGTTCACGCGCGTGGTCGGCCCGTGCTACATCGGCTGCGACACGATTGTGTCCGGTGATCGTATCGCGGCGTCATCCATCGGCGACCAGTGCCGCGTGCACGGCGAGCTTTCGATGTCGGTGTTCATCGGCCACGCCAACAAGGGACACGATGGATTCGTCGGGCACTCGATTCTTGGACGCTGGGTCAATCTTGGCGCCGGCACGATTACCAGTAATCTGAAGAACACGTACGGCTCGGTCGCGATGTGGACGCCGCGCGGCCTGTGCGATACGGGACTGCAGTTCGCCGGCACGTTTTTCGGTGATCATGTGAAGACCGGCATTGGCTTGCGTCTCACCACGGGCTGTGTGTTGGGCGCCGGCGCCAACGTGATGGATGCCATGCCGCCTAAAGCCGTTGCGCCGTTTTCCTGGGGTGCGCAAACACCATACGACGTGTTCGAACGCGATCGGTTTCTGACGACCGCAACGCGGATGATGGCGCGACGCCAGGTGGATCTCGACGCGCCACAGCGCGACCACTTGAGTGCGGTGATAGCGCACACCTTGGCCGACACACGGTGGCCGGCGCGTTGACGCGCCGCGCACACGCGTAGTCGGACATTCACGCCGGTGTTACGCGTCACGGTACTGGGCAGCGGCAGTCAGGGCAACGCGATTCTGGTCGACGGCAGTGAAGGCTCCGTTCTGGTCGACGCGGGCTTCGGCCCCAAAGTGCTCGCGCGACGTCTCCGCCTGGCGGATCGCCGTCCGGAGCGCATCGGCGCGTTGATCCTCACACACGAGCATACCGATCACGCCTGTGGCGCGCGCGCGGCGAACGCGCGTTGGCATTGGCCGGTGCACGCCGTGCAGCCGACCCTTGACGCCTTGCGCGAGTCACCGGAGGGGGGCCCACTGGAGACCGTCGCGCTCCAATTCAGCATCACTACGCACCTGTGCGGCTTGGACGTCACCGCCATTGCCGTGCCGCACGATGCGCGCGCCTGTGCGGCGCTCGTGTTGACCGACCGTGTGAGCGGTTCGCGGGTGGGCATCGCGTTGGATCTTGGACATGTGCCGTCGCATCTCCCCGCCGCGCTGGACCGCTGCGAACTGTTGGTCGTGGAATCGAATCACGATGAACGCATGCTGGCGCGGGGACCGTATCCCTGGTCGCTCAAGCAACGCATTGCCGGGCCGCTCGGTCATCTCTCGAACGGTGCCGCGGCCAGCTTGCTGGCCGGTGTCTCGCACAAGGGATTGCGCGGTGTCATTCTCGCGCACCTGAGTCAAACCAATAACACCCCCGAGACGGCGCTCAGCCGAACGCGTGAGGCGCTGCGTAGAGCCGGGTGGCATCGTGACGCGTTATGGGCGGCGGCGCAGTCCGTTCCCTGCGGCCCGATTGGTGCGGACGGTGCCGCGCACCGTGCGGAGGTGGCGCAGTTGTCGCTTTTCTGAATACTGAGAACTGAGTACTGAGTACTGAGTACTGAGTACTCTGCATCGAACTGAAACGGGGGGCACCGCATCGCGGCGCCCCCCGTTGATCCAACTTTGCGATCCTGGACTTAGTACATCCCGCCCATGCCACCGCCGCCGCCGCCGCCACCATGGCCGCCCGCGGACGCCTTGTCTTCCTTCCGCTCGACGATCAACGCTTCGGTCGTCAGCAGCAAACCGGCGATGGACGCCGCATTCTGCAACGCCGTGCGCGTCACCTTGGTCGGATCGATCACGCCGGCCTGCACGAGATCTTCGTAGACGTCGGTCAACGCGTTGTAGCCGAAGTTCTTCTCCTTCGCGTTGCGAATCTTCTCAACGACGATGGAGCCTTCGCCACCCGCGTTCTGCACGATGATGCGGAGCGGCTCTTCGATCGCGCGACGCACGATGTCCACGCCAATCTGCTCATCACGCTCGGCCACCTTGACGTCCTTGAGCGCGTGCTGGGCGCGAATGAGCGCCACACCACCGCCGGGGACGATGCCTTCTTCGACCGCGGCACGCGTCGCGTGCAGCGCGTCTTCGACGCGGGCCTTCTTCTCCTTCATCTCGGCTTCCGTCGCGGCGCCGACATTGATGACGGCCACGCCGCCGGCCAGCTTCGCAAGACGCTCCTGCAGCTTCTCACGATCGTAGTCCGACGTGCTCTTGTCGATCGCTCCACGGATTTCCTTGACGCGCCCTTCGATGTCCTTGCTGTCACCAGCGCCATCGATGATGGTCGTGTTGTCCTTGTCGATCACCAAACGCTTGGCCGACCCGAGATCGGTGATGACCGCGTTCTCCAGCTTGAATCCGACTTCGTCGGAGATGACCTGGCCCTTCGTGAGGGTGGCAATGTCCTGCAGCATCGCCTTGCGACGATCGCCAAAGCCTGGCGCCTTCACGGCGCAGATGCGCAGCGTGCCGCGCAGCTTGTTCACGACCAGCGTGGCCAACGCCTCGCCTTCGATGTCTTCCGCGATGATGAGCAACGGCTTGCCCAACTGCGCCACCTTCTCGAGAATCGGGAGCAGGTCCTTCATCGCCGAGATCTTCTTGTCATGGATGAGGATGAGGGCGCCTTCGAGCACGGCCTCCATCTTCTCCGGGTCCGTCACGAAGTACGGCGAGAGATAGCCGCGATCGAACTGCATGCCGTCCACCGTCTCCAGCGTCGTCTCGAGACCCTTGGCCTCTTCGACGGTGATGACGCCGTCCTTGCCGACCTTTTCCATCGCTTCCGCGATGAGGTTGCCGATCTCGGGGTCGTTGTTGGCCGAGATGGTACCGACTTGCGCGATTTCCTTCCGGCCCGTGGTCGGAACGGAGAGCTTCTTCAGCTCTTCAACGATGCCCGCAACGGCCTTCTCGATGCCGCGCTTGAGCGCCATCGGGTTGGAGCCGGCGGTGACGTTCTTGAGTCCTTCACGGAAGATCGCCTGCGCGAGCACCGTGGCGGTGGTGGTGCCGTCGCCAGCGAGGTCGGACGTCTTGGTCGCGACTTCCTTCACCATCTGCGCGCCCATGTTCTCAATGGGATCGGCGAGCTCGATTTCCTTCGCGACCGTCACGCCGTCCTTGGTGACCGTCGGTGCGCCGAACTTCTTGTCGATGACGACATTCCGGCCCTTGGGGCCGAGCGTGACCTTCACCGCTTCCGCGAGTTGATCGACGCCGCGCTTGAGTGCCGCGCGTGCTTCGACGTTGAAATGCAGTTCTTTAGCAGCCATGGTTGTGTTCCGTTTTCAGTTGGTTCGACTTAGTTGATAATCGCGAGCACATCGGACTCGCGGAGGATGAGCAACTGCTCACCTTCGATCGTCACCTCGGTGCCACTGTATTTCCCGTACAGCACCTTATCGCCGACCTTCACGTCCATCGGCACGCGGGTGTCCTTCTCGAACCGACCCGGTCCAACCGCTACGACGGCGCCTTGCTGCGGCTTTTCCTTCGCGGTGTCGGGGATGTACAGCCCACCACGCATCTGCTCGGTCTCCTCGAGCGGCTTCACAACGACGCGATCGGCGAGCGGCGCTACTTTCGCGGCACTCTTAGTTGCCATGAGTTCTGGTCTCCTGCATGTGTGTCGGGGCATCGAACGAACCGCTGCTCGATGTTAGCACTCGCGATAGTTGAGTGCCAACGTGAGGAGGATTCTAAGCGTGCCGGCGGGAGGCGTCAAGCGCGCTCGACCGTCGCGCATTTTGGCATAAGTGTTTGCAATTGAACAGCTTACGAGCTCATCAGTGCGCCGAAACGGCGCATTCCGGGGTGACAGATCACTGAGCAAGATGCTGTATCGGCCGGAGACTGCCATTTTGGCTGTCAACCCTTGAACTGCATCTCACGGAAACAGCTGAAAGGGTGGAAACAACACGGAAACAAACAACAATTTTTTCCTTTTTTCCGCTTGATTCCGTTTGTTTCTGCGCCTTTCCGCGCGGAGCGCAGTTGGTCGCCCGCGAGCACTCAAGTCGACAGAAGTTCGTGAGCCATGCGCAACCCCTCCAGCGTGAGAAACGGCTCCACGCGATCGAACTCGCGACAATAGGGCTGCAGCGTTTCGGCGAGACCGCCCGTCGCGACCACCAGTGGCGTGCCGGGCCTTGGCCACTCCGCTTTGATCCGCCGCACGATGCCGTCAATCGCATCGGCGGCACCGAACAACACACCGGCGCGGATACACTCTTCCGTGCGCTTGCCAATCACCTGCTTCGGCGGAATCAACTCGGTCGCCGGTAGCTTCGATGTGCGGCGCGAGAGCGTGTCCGCCGATGACCGCACGCCCGGCATGATCACGCCGCCCAGGAACACGCCATCGGCGGTGATGCAGTCAAACGTCGTCGCGGTTCCCAGATCCACGCAAATCGTGTCACGCGCATACAGTCGGCTGGCGGCGAGCGTGTTGATCAGGCGATCAGCGCCCACCGTCAGTGGTTCGTCGACCTCGACGCGAATCGGCAGCGGCGCCTTCGCGTCCACAATCACCGGGGTCACACTGAGGTAGCGCTCGCAGGCGTGGACCAGCGGCTCCGTGATCGGCGGGACGACCGATCCGATGGCCGCCGCGGTGACGCGCGTGATCGGAACCTCTGCCGCCGCCAGCAAACCGTGCAGCACCATGCCAAACTCGTCCGACGTTCGCGGAACCGCCGTCATGATGCGCCAGTTCGCGACCAGACGCGTGCCGTCAAACAAACCGATGGTGGTTTCCGTGTTCCCGACATCGAAGACGATCAACACTCGCGGTTCCTCCACAGTTGCCGGCGTACCATGATCTCTGTCAGCATCAGGCCGGTGTCACGGGCTCATCGAATACGATGGATCCGGTACGCACCGGCTCGATCGACGCGCCGTCGTCGTCGGTCACCAAGAGCGCACCGTCAGCAGAAATCCCCTCAACAATGCCCGCGCGCGGCGCACGAATGCGGCGTCCGCGCGCGAAATCACGTGCATGCCATGCGGCCCGTTCGCGCTCGGACAACTGTCCGTGCATCGCGACGGCCGCCCGAAGCGACGGCACCACGGCGGTCAGGAGTGTGGCGCGAGACACACCGTCGCGCACGGCGGTCGCCTGCGGAATGTCCGGTGGCACACGGCGATTGATGCCAATACCGATGGCCACCCAGTCCACCGCCGCGTGACGCCAGCGGGCCTCGACGAGAATGCCAGCGAGCTTTCCTCCACCCGCCATGACGTCGTTCGGCCACTTCAGTCGAATAGGTTCGACCACAAACGGACTCAACGCGTCGGCGAGCGCCATTCCGAGGCGCAACGCGAGCACGCCGATAACACGCTGATCCGCCGGGCGCTCGATGAGTGTCATCCACAGGCCCGCATCATCCGCGGATTCCCATCTATTCCCACTCCGTCCGCGACCGGCGCGCTGTCGATCAGCCATCACCAGTACGCCAGCCGGCGCGCCCGCCGTCGCCAGCGCATGCGCGACGTCCATGGTGGACGATACCTCGCGCTCGTGGATGAACTGCGCGAGGCCGAGTGCGCTCGCCGATGGCCACGCCTCGTCGTCGGAATCCGGAACGTCGTCCTTCGCGACCGCCGACATAGTGTCAGGCACGCAGGGCCATCGTGATGAACACCGCCGCCGAAAGCAGGAGTCGGTACGCGGCGAAGATGCCGAAGCTGTGCTTGCTCACGTAGCGCAACAGCACCGTGATCGCGACCCAACTGCTGGCCGCCGCCACCACGACCCCAACGATAAGCGCCGCGGAGAAACCCTCGGTCCGTATGGCGTCGGGCATCTTGAACACCACCGCCGCCAGCGTGATGGGCATACTCATGAGAAAGCTGAAGCGCGCCGCGCTTGGCCGATCGAGGTGCAACGCCCGACCCGCCGTGATGGTCGATCCGGAGCGCGACACGCCCGGCACGAGCGCCAGGACTTGCGCACACCCGACGAGGATGGCATCGCGCAGCGTCACCTCCTCAATCGCTCGCGTTCGTGCACTCCAACGATCCACGGCCCACAGCACAATTCCCATGACGGCTAGCGTCGTCGCAATCAGCACGGGTGAACGAAAGGTCGACTCGGCGTAGTCGTTCAGCAGCAGGCCGCCAATTCCGCCGGGGATCGTCGCCACAACCAGGTACACCGCTCGCTTCTCATGCACGGTCGTGATGCGCCGCGTGCGCACGATCTGCGCGACGCTCAGAATCATGTCGATCCACTCCCGTCGGAAATACCACACCAGCGCAACCAACGTGCCCAGGTGCAGCGCCACATCGAAGGCCAGACCCTGATCGGGCACATTCAGGAAGTACGGCGCCAACGCCAGATGCGCGGAACTCGAAATGGGAAGCAGTTCACCGAATCCCTGCACCAGCCCCAGGATAATCGCGTGCGTAATGGTCACGGTTGCAGGGCCGGAGTCGCGGGGTTGGTCGCAGCCATGGTCCGCTCGTACACAGCCTCGTACTGCGCGACCACGGCATCCTGCGAGAACCGACGACGCGCGTCGGCAGCGGCCGCATCACTCATGGTCTGCCATTGCACGGGGTCGGACAGCAACAGGACGCCGGCGCGCGCCATGGCCTCCACATCGCCGACGGCGCACAAATGCCCCGTCACACCATGCGTCACGACTTCGGGGAGACCACCGGCATCCGCACCAATGACGGGCACCCCGCAGGCGAGCGCCTCCAGCGCGCTCAATCCGAAGGACTCCTTGTCGCTGGTGAGCAGAAACAGGTGCGCGCCGGCCAGGAGGGGCGCAATCGCGTCGATCTTGCCCAGGAAGAGCACCGAGTCCGCCACACCGAGTTCACGGGCTTCGGCTTCGGCCTCGGCGCGATCGGGGCCGTCACCCACCATCAGCAGCATCGACGGCACCGACTCGTTCACTTTGGCAAACACCCGCACGATATCGCGCACGCGCTTGACCGGACGAAAATTCGAGATGTGCATGAGAATCTTCCGACCCTGTACCACGTCCTCGGTTATCGGAAACACATGCCGTGATCGGTCGAACTGGACCGGATCGATGAAGTTATGAATGACCTCGACGTCGCACCCCACGCAGCCGAACGCCCGGTAGGTTTCGTCGCGAAGATAGTCCGACACGGCCGTCACCGAGTCCGACTTCTCGATGGAGAACCGCGTGATCGTGTAGAACGAGCGCTCCTGCCCGACAATGGTGATGTCGGTTCCATGCAGGGTCGTCACTACCTTCACGTCACTGCCCCCTTCGCGCAGCATCTCGCGCGCAATCCATGCACTGGTCGCGTGGGGAATCGCATAGTGGCAGTGCAGAATGTCCAGCTGATGGTCGCGCACGACTTCGTGCATGCGAACGGCCAGCGCCAGGTCATAGGGCGGATACTCGAACAACGGATACCGACCGACATCCACCTCGTGGAACCACACGCGAGGAAGGAAGTTGGGAAGCCGGAACGGTTGCTGGTAGGTGATGAAATGCACCTCGTGACCGCGCGCCGCGAGCGCGATGCCAAGCTCCGTGGCAACCGCGCCGGAGCCACCGTAGGTGGGGTAACAGGTAATACCGATCTTCATGTCTGACTCCCTTCGACGGATTCCCACCACGCGCACGCTTGCGCCAGCGCGTCAGGGGCATTGCTGTCAACACGTGTCACGTGAGCGATTGGCAGTTGATGCCGACACCAGGTTCGCTGACGCTTCGCGTACTGCCGTGTTTCGATGATGACCCGCTCTACCGCGCTTTCACGAGACCGCTCGCCGCTGACTGCTTCACGAATCCTGCCGTAGCCGCTGGCGTTCCATGCCGGCGCCTCCGACGGCACATGCGCGGACAGCGCACGCACTTCGTCGAACCATCCCGCGGCCACCATGGCATCGACGCGCTGCGCGATCCTGCGGTGCAACACCACACCGGGATCGACCACAAGATAACGGGCAACACGACCCGGTGGTTGCGGATCAATGGTCTCCGCCGTGGGCCAATCGCTGATTCGCCGACCAGCGAGCAATGCCGTCTCCACCGCGCGCAGCTGTTGCGTTCGGCCGAGTGACGCGCGGGCGGGGTCGAGTCGACGACACCACCGCGCAAGGGCGTCGGCGTCAAGCATGTTCAGCCACGACGCCAGTGCCGCGCGTCGCGTCGGGTCGAGATCGGGCGTTGGGTCCAGTGGATCCACCAGTGCGCGCACATAGAAGCCCGTGCCACCGACGATCAGCGGCTGACGACCCTGTACGCGCGCCTGCGCAATCCAGCCGTCGGCATCCGTCGACCATTGATGTGCCGAGTATCGCACGGTCGGGTCAAGAATATCGATTCCGAAATGCGGTATCCTCTGTCGTTCCGCCTCGACGGGCTTCGCCGTGCCAATGTCGAATCCTCTATAGATCTGGCGCGAGTCGGCGCTGACGATGGCCAGTCCATACCGTTCTGCGAGGTGCATCGCGATCGCGGATTTTCCGGCCCCGGTCGGCCCCATGATGACGGGCACGGTGTCGGACGCGCCGAGCGCGTCGGTCACTTTCGTCCGAAGCGACGATCCAGCTCGTCCCACGACAGGCGCACGATCGTGGAGCGACCGTGCACATCGTGTGCCGGCAATCGCGTGTCCGCCAGCGCAACGTATAACGCGCGCATTTCGCCCGGCGACAGCGCATCGCCTGCCTTCACCGCGGCCTTGCAGGCGAACGTGGCCGCGAGACGCTCATGCCGCTTGGCGTCGCCCGGTGCGCGGTCGCCGGTGAGCGCCGCCAGTGTTTCGCGCAGACAGCGCTCGGCATCGAAGCGCGGATGCGGCATTGGAACCGACTGCACGATCAACGAGTGCCCACCGAAATGCTCAATCTCGAATCCCAATGCCTCGAACGACGCCCGATTGGCATCGAACGCCTCGGCCTCGTCGGGCCCGAGATGCAGCGTCATGGGAAACAGCAGTCGTTGCGCGGGCGACTCGCCTCGCTCGAGCGTTCCCATGAACTGCTCGTAGAGCACCCGCTCGTGCGCCGAGTGCTGGTCGATCAGCACCACCCCATCGTCGTGCTCGAACAACAGATACGTGCGTCGCAGTTGCAGGAGCGGCGGCACGTGCACGAACGCCCTCGTCTCGTCAGCGACGGACGCGGCCATGACCGCCACTGAGTTCGCGTCGGTGTCGTCGTGCGCGAGCGACGGTGCGAACAGCCCATCGGTCGCGGGCCGTTGCCGCAGATCGGTGGGCTCGAGGGTATGGACATCCTGCCGCCAATCGGGAACGGCAGCCGGCACCCACGTACGCCACCCAATGCCGGCGCTGGCGTCGAGTACGCCGAGCGCGCGCCGCACGGCATTCTCCACGGCGCGCTCCACCGGCCAGCGCTCGCGCAAACGCACTTCCGATTTTGCCGGATGGACATTGACGTCCACGCTGTCGCCCGGCAGATGCACGTGCAGGATCAACGAGGGACGCACACCGGCCGGCAACGTCGATCGGTACGCCGCTTCCGCCGCGCGCACGAGTCCATGATCCCGAATGACGCGACCATTGATCATCAGCAGCACGCGGCGCGTACCAGTGCCCACGTCGGCCGGTCGTTCCACCAGTCCCGTGATGTGAATCGGTCCTTGCACGTCATCGACGGCAATGAACCGCTCGATGTCGCGATGACCCCAGAGACCGGCCAACCGCGTGCGCAGGTCACTCGCCGCCGGCAGGTCCAGCACCACCTTGCCCTCATGACGCACGGTGAAATGCACATCGCGGCGCAGTGCGCCAATCGCCTGCATGGTGTCGAGGATTCCGCGCCATTCCGAGCGCGCAGACCGCAGGAATTTCTGACGGGCCGGCGTGTTGTAGAACAATCGCGAGACCGTCACTGTCGTTCCGCGACGGCGAGTCGCCTCACGCGTGTCGAGAACCGTGCCACCCGCCACGCGCACCATGGTGCCGGTACCATCCTCCGTGGCCGTTTCGATCTCCAACTCGGAGACCGACGCGATAGCTGGCAATGCTTCACCCCGAAAGCCATAACTCCGTACACCCACCAATTGCTCGGCCGACGTAATCTTGGACGTGGCGTGTCGCTCAAGCGCCAGCACCGCATCGGCGCGATCCATACCGGCGCCGTCATCGGCAATTCGCACCAGCGCGCGTCCGCCGTCCTCCACTGTCACGACGATGGTGGTCGCCCCCGCATCCAGTGCGTTTTCGACCAGCTCCTTGACGA
>JBEBIR010000408.1:0-3982 GCA_040080315.1 Gemmatimonas sp. | reverse complement strand
CGCCGGCAGTGGTTCTCGCTCATCGGCTGCGAGCAAACGCTCCAGCACCGCGGCCTCATTGCTGGCGTTGAGTGTATCGCCTGATACGATCAGGACATTCAGCAGAAGCCGCCACCCTGTCTCGTTTAGCGGATCGGTGTCTCTAAGCCGCCGTGCAACGCTCAGCGCCTCACGGAACCGTCCGTTGTCAACGGCCGAGCTGACGACGCGTTCTGCACAGCGCGAGAATATCCCGTGCAGGCGGAGCCGTTCGCTCTGGACCCACAAGTCGAACTGCTGGCCGTCAGGTTGCGCGAAGTCAGGAAAGAACCCACCGGTGTACATCGCCACCACCGACTCGGCGTCGCCGCGATCAGCGGCTTCAAGCAACCGGTCGCGATCAACATCGCACGGTATCGCCAGCAGCAAATATTCGTCGCCGACGATGGCGTCCGCACCCAGCAGTTTGCGGAGCTTCCACAGATAGGTGCGCAGCGCTCCTTGCGCCCCCTCGGTGCCGTGCCGCTCCCACAGCAGGTCTTGCAGGTGCGCGCGCGTCGCGCCTCGCCCAGGCGCACACGCCAGATACGCAAACAAGGCCAGTGACTTGGTTGGTCCGTCGTACAGGACCTGCTCACCCGCACCGTCGTGTCGAACCAGCCGGCCTTCACCGAGCGTGATCAACCGGAGTGCAGATACAGCCGGATCGGCACGGCCTTTCGCGACAGATCCCGCGTCAGTCGATGTCATAGACGCTTAGTAGACGGAGGAAATGCAGTACTAGCGGGGATATAGACATCGTGCTCCACCCCGGCCACCTGCCGTCGGTCATTTTGTCCGTGCGTGAGAACTCGGATATTACGGGCGAAGGTAAGGGTCAGCAAGGCGCGCGTCTCGCGGCCAGGGTGGAACGCACGGCGTACTGCACGTCCCCTCACTCGTTCGCCTTCGGCGACTCACCATGCCAACCACGAACAACCTCGCGCAGAGGGTCGGTCTATTTCTGATAGGTGCGCTGTCTTTTGGCGCTCTCACGGAGGGAGTAGCTCAGTCGACGGCAACTGAAGTGCTCACAAATCAGCAGATCATTCAGATGTCCGCAGGCGGGGTACCCAAAGGCATCATGCTGATCAAGATCCGAATCACGCGATCGGCCTACGATCTTTCCAGCGTGGGACTCGTACGTCTGACGGCAAGCGGGGTGCATCGCGAGATCATTGAAGCTATGACGAACGCGACTCAGGTCGCGACGGCCAATGGTCTAGCCTCGACGCAACCATCAGACACGGAGGAGGTACTTACCAACGACGCGATCGTGCGGATGGTGTCTGGCGGAGTGGCCCGCAGTATTATCGACGCGAAGCTTCGAAGCAGCAGATCTTCCTTCGACTTGAGTGCCGAAGGACTTGTTCGACTCAAGGACAACAAAGTGCCAGAGGATCTCATCAAAGCTCTGTTGCCGTCGCCATCGGCTTCGGACAGTCACGCGGAGCTCACCGTGCGCGAAGCTCCCAATTCGTCGCCGGTTGGCAACGCCGCGGCATTGGTCGATCGCTCTACCTCGCGATTTCCAACACCACCGACATCAGCACGCACCCCGAAGTCGACATTGACCCGCCTACCCAGCTCGTCGGGCATCTACATGCATGCTAGAGACGGGGCCTTGGCCTCCCTCGAACCCAGTATGATCAAGACCGAACAAAGCGCCGATATGAGCGACATTGCCATGGCTGGAGGAGTGATAGCAGCAAGAACGGTAGGAGCCGTCGGACAAGCACTCATTGGATCATTGGGTTCCAGTAGGGGCAGTTCATTTGTTAATGGGCGATCCGCGAGAATTCGGACATCTGATTCGAGCGTGGAATTCTATCTTGTCCTTGAAAAGAGCAAAGTGCAGCGTGGAAACCTGGATGAGTCGGCGAGTGGATCGCCGATTGATGCTGACCAGTTCCTCCTGGTTCGCCTTGAACCCAAAGAAACGCGGCGTGACTTGGCATATGGCGTGTACACCGCGCTTCTGTCGCATCGCGGAGTCAAGCACAAAGACGTCATTCAGTTTGACGCCGAGAGACGCGGCATCGGCGTGTTCCGCATAGTTCCGCGAGGTACGCTTGCTCCAGGCGAATACGGGATAATTACGACCGTGGGGAGTGCAGGGTCAGCACGCCTATTCGGGTTTGGAATCGGCAAACCTTGAGATCGTCATTCGTGCGATAGGAATCGGATGCTACGACCACGGTTGGGTGAGGTCGGCGCGCAAACGGGCGTAGAACGGTATGACGCGGTCCCCCCGAACCATCCTTCCGGCCTGACAATGAGAAAGATTCGCCAACTCGCACTTGTAGTGTTGGCCGCGTGCGCGTGCGGCGGCGATGGTCCCACAGGCGTGGTAACCGAAGCGTCACTCGTTGGAGATTGGATCCTCCAAACCGTAAACGGGCGCTCGCTACCAGCGCCAGCCGATCTCGGCCCTAACATCACATTCGAGTATGTCAGCGCGACCTTAACACTGCAGGCTCCACCGCGACTCGGCGAGCACGGAGACTGCCTCGCCACGGGCACCGCCCGCTACACTATCACTGGATCATCGACTGTTTCTGCACCGTTCTCGAATCCCTGCACGTGGTACCTTGAGCGTACCAGCGGCTTGACAGTGGTGATCACGACAACGGCGACTACTCGAGGTACTGTATCGGGGAAGACGATAACGATTGACGACTATGGCTCGACCACGAACCCCGTCAGGAATACGCTCGTCTATCGAAAACAGTAGTCGCCGTGGGGCGACTTTCAGCAAGCTATTCTCGCGTGTCGTGGTAAGTAGGAGCAAGTATTGCATGAAGTGCGCACCGCCGAGGACGCAAATCAGGTGAGTGGGGTTCGCGGGAACGGTCATGAAAGACTCCTCCTTCACCCTCACTCCACCTCAACCACCACGTGCCGGATCGCATTGTTCCCGTATCCCAATCGGTTCCACACGATGGCATCGGGCTGCGTCGCCCCGGATGCATCCGAGGCTCTGCTCTGCAATACGATGCGTCCCGCGCGTGACAGCTCAAGCTCCGTGTGCCACGGGGTCCAGGCGTGCGCGGATGCCGGCGCACCCACCGTCGCCGACTGCCACGCGGTTCCGCCATCGACGCAGACGTCGACGGCGACAATCGCGCCGTCTCCCGACCACGCCCATCCCGTGACGACCACCGTCCGACCCACTCGCGCACCTTCCACGGGCGATGTGACAATCGACTTCACGCGCATCCTGTCCACCGGAGTGATCCCACCGGGCTCATCGTACACATAGCGCTGTCGCTGGAAGTATCCGGTGAACGGCACGCGCAACACCTCGATACGCGTCACCCACTTCACACTGGCCATGCCATACCAGCCGGGCACTGCCAGTCGTACCGGTGCGCCGTGATCGGGTGTCAATGGCGCGCCGTTCATGTCCAGCGCCAGCAGCGTGTCGCGGTGCAGCGCCTCTCGCAGCGGCAGCGACCGCGCAAAGCGCACCACATCCTCGGCATCTTCGCGCGGTCCGGCGTCTGCGGCGGTGAGCAGCACTTCAACCGCATCGGACTGCACACCCGCCAGGCCGAGCACGTCCACCAACGAGACGCCCGTCCACGTGACAGTGGACAACGCGCCGTATCGCCACGGCTCGCCCACCGGCAACGGACGCATCCCCAACCGGTCATTGCCTGCGCACTCCATCGTGGCGGTCACCGAATGGCGTGGCATTCCACGGAGCGCATCTATTGAAAGTGTCACCGGATGCTCAACCGCCCCGTCCACCTGAATCGCGTGCTGGTTGGACAAGACCGGCACGCCGAAATTGGTACGCACATAGGCGTTTACCGCCGGGGTGATCGCCGGTGCCAATGCGCGGGCCGGAGATTCCGCATTGTACGGTTCGACGCGAACAACTTCGAGTTCCGATGGGCTCGACGCGTCCGCGCGTTCGGTCGGAGTCGGTGCGCTCACGGCTTCACCGGTGATGGACGCA
>JBEBIR010000407.1:0-3989 GCA_040080315.1 Gemmatimonas sp. | reverse complement strand
TTCGTCACTAGGCTACTGCGCTCCCCTGCAGTACGAACAACAGCTCGACCATTTCGGCCGAGCTGCCTAACCGGTGTCTACCAAACCGGGGTAACCTCATTCCAGATTGTTCTTGTTCCGTGTTGTTCCGCCCCTTTCAGTGCGTTTCCGTGCGCAGCGCAGTTCCGCAGCGTTCCCCAGCGCAGTTCTCACAGCGAGTCAGGTCCCGCGCATTCGAAGTACGTTTGCGTGCTCTTGATACAGCGTTCGAGATTTCGATGACCGTTTGCTGGGGCATCGTCGGCCACCTTTGGTGAGTCTTTCACCGTGAGGCCACATGCGCTACACCATCCGATACCAAGGCCGTGTGCTAGGCACGACCAGTCTCGACTCCTACCACCTGGTACTTGGGCAACACTCCGGTTGGTTTCACCCGGAGCCCGGCACCGATGACATGCTCGCGACGATATCTATCGGATCCGCATGGGTACGCGCCTGGCAAATGCGTGGCGATACGCTCGACGACGGACGCCCACTGACCGAGCCTGCGTTCGAGAAGTCGCGGGAGTACGAAACGATCTCCGCGGCGGTCGCCGCGCGCTCGCACCTCGTGCTGACGTTGCATCGAGAAGACGGATCTGAACTCCCGACACTAGAAATCCTCCTGGAGGATCGGATCCACTGGGACATCCCAGGGGGTGCCGACGATGACCCATTCGAGGGGCTCGACGAGCAGAAGCGCGCAGAGCTTGAGGCGGCCGTCCAGCACGATATCGCGCTGATGAGCGAATGGAACCTGGAGTCCGAAGAATCGACCACCGCGATCATGAGCGACGAGGAGTGGCACAAGTTCCTTGAGACTCGCTGGCGGGAGGCGGAGGAGTCGCGCTACCAAGTGCACCTGCGCCTGGCAAACCCCGACGACCTCCCGTCGCAGCGCATCTGGCTCACGGAGAAGGCCAAGTGACCACCAGCGCCTCACCCCATTGCCAACCGTCCCGTCGCAGAGTATGGTTCACCCATATGAAGACTACGGTTGAGATATCCGATGCGCTCTTCGAGAGTGCGCGACGACTGGCGACGCGACGTGGATGCACGATGCGGGCCCTCATCGAGGAGGGCCTGCGCGCGGTGTTGCAGGCGCATCGCAACACGCCGGTTCGCTTTGCGCTCCGGGACGCGAGCATCCGGGGCGACGGGCTCGTGCCAGGCGTCGAGCTGGGAGACTGGTCGCAGATCCGCACCCTGATCTACGACGAAACGCCACCGTGATTGCCGTCGACACGAACGTCCTGGTACAGGCGCATCGACAGGATGCGCCGTTCCACACCGCAGCCAGAGCGACACTGGGCGAACTGGCCGCGGGCCCGTCACCGTGGGCGATTCCGTGGCCATGCGTCCACGAGTTTCTGGCCATCGTGACGCACCCCCGCATCTTCAAAACGCCAACTCCGCTGGCCGCGGCCTGCGACCAAATCGACGCGTGGCTTGAGGTCCCCACCATTCGGCTCCTCAGCGAGGATCGGGACGCACACTGGTCAAGCTTGAAGCCGCTGCTGACCAACGCGCGCATCACCGGGCCACGTGTTCACGATGCGCGTGTCGCCGCGCTCTGCGCTGCGCACGGCGTTTCCGTCTTGCTGAGTGCCGATCGCGATTTCAGTCGATTCCCGGCGCTCGACGTGCGCAACCCGCTCGTGTGACGTCACGCGGGGTCACGGGTCCTTCAACACCTCCAGAAACGCCGATCCGTACCGTTCCAACTTCGCCTCACCGACACCCGGGACCTGAAGCAGCGCTCGGAGCGTGGTCGGCCGTCGCGCGACCATCTCCAGCAGCACCTTGTCGCCGAACACGATGTACGCCGGCACACGCGCCTCATCCGCGAGCGCTCGCCGCACCGTGCGCAAACGTTCGAACAGGTCGCGTTCATCGTCGTCGAGTGTCGCTGCATCAGGTCCGTGTGACACGCGCGCACGCGCGCTACCGCCCACGACCGCACGCCGCCCGCGGCCCGTGCCCTTCTGCGACTCGACCAGCTCGGCGATGCGCACATCGATGCGCTGTCCGCTGCACACATCGCACGCACTCTCACACGCCTCGATGATTTCGTCGAAGTGCGCGACCAGCGCTTGATGCCGACACCGGGTGCGCTCCACCAGATCGAACAGCGCCACCGTCGCAGCGCGCGTGCGTGCGCGGACCTGATCGTCTTCCAATCCGTCGAGAAAGCGTTCGTGCATCTTGACGTCGGCCCACGAGTAGAACAGCACGCAGTCACTCGGCAATCCGTCACGCCCCGCGCGACCGATTTCCTGATACCACGACTCGATGTCCTTCGGCATGTCGCGATGAATGACGAAGCGCACGTTCGACTTGTCGATACCCATACCGAAGGCGACCGTGGCGACGATCACATCGATGTCGTCGCGCTGAAACGCTTCCTGATTGTGCGCGCGTTCGTCGGCGTCGAGGCCCGCGTGATACGGCAACGCGCGGATGCCCTGTTGCGACAGGAACTCGGCCGTCTGCTCCACCCCTTTCCGGCTCTGGCAATACACAATGCCACTCTCGCCCGCGTGCGCGCGGATGAGCGCGAGCATTTCCGCACGCGTGTTGCCCCCCTGCCCTTTCTTCCGCGTCGCGATCTGCAAGTTGGGACGGAAGAATGAGCCCTTGAACCCGGCGGGCTTGCGCATGCCGAGTTGACGCAGAATGTCCAACGCGACACGACGGGTGGCCGTCGCGGTCAGCGCCAGCACGGGAACGTTCAGTTGCTCCTTCACGCCCAGCAATCGCCGGTACGACGGACGGAAATCGTGCCCCCACTGACTGATGCAATGCGCCTCATCCACGACGAGCAACGAGATCGGGCAACCGCGAACGAACTCGCCGAGGTAGCCATCGAGCGCCTCGGGTGCGAGGAATACCAGTTCGTACTCACCGGCGCGAAAGGCATTCATGCGCGTGCGACGTTCCTCGAGGGACAGGGTCGAGTTGATCGTCGCCACCGAGAATCCCAACCCCGCGACGGCGTCCACCTGGTCCTTCATCAGCGAGATCAGGGGTGAGATCACCAGCACGGTCCCCTTGAGCAGTCGCGCCGGCAACTGATAGGTGAGCGACTTGCCCGCGCCCGTTGGCATCAGGGCAATGCAATCCTTACCTGCCAACACCGCGTCAATCACTTCCCGCTGTCCGGGCCGGAACGTGTCGAACCCGAAGACATCGCGAAGGACGTCTTCGGGAGTTCGGGGCGCGACGGTGTGCTGGTTGGGCAAGATGGTGCCGATGTGGGGTGCGCAGGTGGAACGCGGACGCGACGCTCAACGCGGCCGCGCGAGGTCCTCACGACAACGTAACGAGCGGTTCCGTCGCCAGTCGTCGCCTTTTTCAACTCGGCTCATCCTTCCGTTGCGGTCGACGCCCTCGCTTTGTACTTTACAATAGAAAGTGCTTTTCAAAGCGGGGTTCCCAGGGCCGTGAGGTGGTGATGAAGACGTGGCTGAAACGCATCCGCGGTGCCCTGATGATGCGCGTGATATGGGCCGTGGCGTGGATGCCAATTGGGTTGCTGATTGGGATGATCATCGATCCGGACGGGGCGATGGATGAACCGTGGATCGCAGTCGGAACACTTCCGGGCTTCTTCGCGGGCGTGTGCTTCTCCGTGGTGCTGGGAATTGCCGCGCGCCGTCAGAGGCTCGATGAGGTGTCGGTGGCAAGGGTTGCGCGATGGGGAATGGGCGCTGGATTGCTGCTAAGCTTCCTGTGGTTTCTTTCGGGAGATCAGGACGGGCGAGAAGGACCGTTGTGGGTGTTGCCTGTCGTCGTCATAAGCGCTCTCACTCTGTTGACCACGGTTCCGCCGCCGGCACACTCATGATCGCCAGAAAATCGACAAGGCTGGAATTGACCGAGGGCAGCGCGAATATCACGGCGATCAACATGGCGGAGTTGGAAATAGAAGAGCTGCCCCGGACGTGACCGGTTCTTCCATCGAGTTTCTC
>JBEBIR010000406.1:0-4000 GCA_040080315.1 Gemmatimonas sp. | reverse complement strand
ACGTCGCGCAGTCCACCAGGTTGCCCAGCCCAGCGGGTTCGGCCGCGCGCCGTCCCACCAGTCGCTCCACATCCGTGGCCGCAATGGTTGCCGCGTTGGCAAGAATAACCAGCCGCTCAACCGTGTTGCGCAACTCGCGCACATTGCCGGGCCAGTCCAGTTCCGACAACCGCCGCAACGCCTCGTCGGTGATATCGCGAGCGGGCAGTCCGTCGCGAACGGCAAACTGGCGCAGAAAATGGACGACCAACTGCTCGATGTCCTCGCGACGCTCACGCAACGGCGGCACCGTGATCGGCACAACATTCAGGCGATAGAACAGATCTTCGCGGAACCGCCCACCGGCGATTTCCGATTCGACGTCCTTGTTGGTGGCCGCAAGCACACGCACGTCAACCTGAATGGGCTTGTTGCCGCCAATGCGCGTCACAACTCCGTCCTGCAGCACACGCAGCACCTTCGCCTGCGCGGCCAATGACATGTCACCGATCTCGTCCAGAAAGAGCGTGCCGTGATCGGCCTGCTCGAACTTCCCCGCGCGGTCACTGATCGCGCCGGTGAACGAGCCTTTCATGTGGCCAAACAACTCGCTCTCAATCAGTTCCGACGGGATCGCCGCGCAGTTCACTTCCACAAACGGTTTCTTGGCGCGCGTCGAACCCCGATGGATCGCACGCGCCACCAGCTCCTTGCCCGTGCCATTCTCCCCGGTGATGAGCACGCGCGCCGGCGTCCCCGCCACCTTCTCGATTCGCTCAAGCAACGCGCGAATCGCATACGTGCGACCGACGATCTCGTAGCGAGACTCAATGGTCTGCCGGAGTCGCTCGTTCTCGTCGCTGAGCAAGCGGTGCTCGAAGGCATTGCGCAACAGCACCAGCACCCGATCGGTGTCGAGCGGCTTCTCCAGAATGTCGTAGGCGCCCAACTGCGTCGCCTCGACCGCGGTCTGGATGGTCGCGTGGCCACTGATCATGACCACCAACGCATTGCCATCGATCTGTCGAATGCGCTTGAGCACTTCGAGCCCGTCGAGACCGGCCATCTTGACGTCGAGAAACACGAGATGCGGCTTGAACTTCTCGTACTCCGCAATCCCTTCCGTTCCCCCCGACGCCGACCGGACCTCATAGCCCTCGTACTCAAGGAGCTGGCCGAGCGCCTGACGAATGCCCGCTTCATCATCGACAACAAGAATGCGACGTGCGCTCATGGATTCGGTACGGCCTTGTAAAGTGTCAGACGCCCGTTCGCGATCCGCAGATCGGCGACAGAACGTGGCAGTGGAAGCGCGAGGGCATTGTCAGCAAGCCCCGCTGCACGCGGCCCTCGGCGCATCGCACCAACAAAGACCGGGATCAATCTCGGGGGCACATCCATTCCCTTCACACGCAGCGACTCCACCCGATACTGTGCGAACCCGGGCCGCAGGGGTTCGATGGTGCCACCGAAACGCACGGAGTCCCGGCCCGTCAAGGCGGTACCCAACAAGCGCCCAAGCGTGCCATCGCCGGCGATCTCGGATACATCGATGGCCGCGCGCACCAGCAGTTGGTCACCGTCGAGTGCGAGCTGCGGGCTGGAGGCAGACTTCGGCAACTGCTTCGGCAGCGCGCTCGACAACAGTGCGGCAACATCGGCGGCCCCCAGCGTGACGTACGCCGGTCCGTCGCGACGGGTCAGTGCGGCGATCGCCTCGCCACCACTGCGAGTGTCGGCCGTCGCTCCAATTGTCGCCCAGGCGATACGTGCTTCAGGAGTGCGCGCGCTACCACGACGCGTCGCTTCCTCACTCGGTGTGATGCCGCCAGTCGCTTCGCCCACCTTGTCCGCAGCCCGTCCGGCGGCGCGCGTGAGCTCCGACGGCAGCCGGTCGCCATACAGCCACCATCCGACAGCACCGGCCCCCGCCACCACAACAAGACACCCGACTCGGGAAAGACAGCCCATGACGCAGGTTTTCGGTAAGAGGAGTCGCGACGGGAAATCTCAGACCAGCGTGCCCAGTCGCTGACGAACATCGTCCACGACCTCGGCCGACACAGAACATACGCGCTTGGCCCTCCCGGCACGCCAGTCGATCGTGCGAATCTGGTCACTGAGCACGACGCCCTGGACGACAAGGTCCTTCGGCACGACGACCTCGAATGGATACCCCGTCACCTGCGATGTGATCACACACACAATCGCGAGTCCTGTCCGCGCGTTGTAGGATCCCGGCGAAATCACGACCGCCATCCGCCGACCCGCAGAGAGATCGTCCGCTCCATCGCCACGCATGGGCGTGGAGCCGCCCATCCCGATCACATCGCCGCGCAGCGGAACCCATGGTCGCGCACGACGGCGCGGAGGCGATTCCCGTCGAGTCACCACGAAGCGCTGCCGCGTACAGGTTGGTCGAGGTGCAATCGCTGCAGGTTGTCCGGTGTGATGCGGCCCAACAGTGCCTCAAGTGTGACGGCGGTCGGCACGCGCTGCACCACCAGCCGTCCCTCGTCGATGTGCATCGCGACGGCAGTCCCTTCGACAATCTGCAGCTCTGCTGCGAGCGCCTTGGGCAGACGCAGCCCCAAACTGTTTCCCCACTTGCTCACCGTGACCACCATGCGCGCGCTCCGGCGTGGACCGATCAATATCGTCCGACTGAATGGAGTGGATATACATTGTGTATCCCGGCGCGTCAATGGGTGTTGCATCCCGCGGCGCGCGATGCGCTGACGAAGCGTCATGACGCCTCCGCGACCGCCGACGTGTCGGCGTCGATTGCCGGCCGAAAGCGCAACGCTTCCGCGATGTGGTCGCGCGTGACCGCGTCGACGTCATCGAGGTCGGCAATCGTTCGCGCGACACGCAGCACGCGATGATATGCGCGCGCGGACAGGGCGAGCTTGTCGGCGGCGCGAACCAGCATGGATCGGGCGTCGCTATCGAGTCGCGCCACGGGGGCGAGCAGGCGCGTGGGTGCGGATGCGTTGGTGACGCTCGTGCCTTCCGTGCGCGCGCTTCCCAGGCGAGTCAGTGCGTACCGCTGATGCTGTCGGCGTCGGGCCAGCAGCACCCGTTCGCGCACCACGCTCGAGCGTTCGGCCGGTTGATGTGCCGCCAGCGCCGCTGGTGGCACGCGCTGCACTGTCACATGAAGATCGATGCGATCCGCCAGCGGTCCCGATAGGCGGGAGCGATGTCGTTCGAGGTCAGCGACTGAGCAACGACAGTGCCGATCGACGCTTCCCGCGTATCCACAGGGGCACGGGTTGCTGGCGGCAACCAGCGAGAAGCGCGAGGGGAATCGCAGGGCCTGGGCGGCGCGTGCGACCACTACTACACCGTCTTCCAACGGCTGGCGCAGCGCTTCAAGAGTGCTGCGTGGGAACAGCGACAATTCGTCGAGAAACAGCACACCGCGATGGGCGAGGCTGACTTCACCTGGGCGCGGCCAACCGCCGCCGCCAACGAGTCCAGCGGTGGAGATGGAGTGATGCGGTGCGCGAAATGGACGGACGGCGTGCGTCATGTCACCCGCGCGGACATTGCGCAGCAGTCCGGCCACGGAGTGAATGGCCATCACTTCCAGCACTTCGTCGTCATCAAGTGGTGGTAGAATGCCCGGCAGTCGACGCGCGAGCATGGTCTTGCCGGCGCCCGGCGGTCCAACCAGCAGCAAATTGTGCGCTCCCGCCGCGGCGATTTCGAGCGCACGCACGGCCATGTCCTGTCCCACAACATCACCCAGCTCGGGGACATCATCGCGAATACCCACCGTCTCGCTCGGTCGTTCGGCGGCGCGCAGTGATCCCTCGCGAAGGGCCGCGACGATGTCGCCCAGTGTACGCGGTGCGGTGGCGCGCGCGTTCGGCACGCGCAGCGCTTCCATCAGATTGTCTGGCGGCACGATGAGCAGTGCGCTGCTGGTCGCGGCCACATGTCGCGCCACAGCAAGCACCCCGCGCACCGCGCGCAATTGTCCATCAAGGCCCAGCTCACCAATCGCACACACGCC
>JBEBIR010000405.1:0-4000 GCA_040080315.1 Gemmatimonas sp. | reverse complement strand
GCCCTCGACGGATGCGTGCTGTGCCGGCAACTCTAGCGGCGGCAGCACAAACTCTGACTCGGCGCCGATCTTGAGCGGCGCGCGACTGGTCGCCACGATTTGCAGCGAGGGGCATCGTGCCACGAGCGCCGCGATGTCGCCAGCCGCATCGAGTACCTGCTCGAGATTGTCGAGCACCAGCAGGACGCGGCGCGCACCGATCACCGCACAGAGCGCATCGAGAGCCGACCGACCGTGCGCCTCCGCAATGTCCAGTGTGATGCCGATGGTCGGCAGCACCTCAGCGGCCGCGGTGACGGACGCCAACGACACAAACGCCGCGCCGCCTTCATACTCGGCATGCAGTCGGCGAAAGAGCTCGATTGAGAATCGCGTCTTGCCGGTGCCACCGTAGCCTGAGATGGTGAGCACGCGAACGCCGGCGCGAAGACGCTCGACGGCCGCGACGACATGCTCCTCGCGGCCCAGCAGCGGCGTCGCTGGCGTGGGCGGTGTCTTGTGAATCGCCGATGCCGACGTGGCGGCGTTCGTCGAATGGTTCCCCGAGTGGATGGCACGCTTGAGCGCCTCGCGCCACGCCTGAACGGTCGGGTACCGATCGGCGGGCGACTTGGCCAACGCGCGCTCGATCACTTCGGCGAGCGGTGCCGCGATATCGACGCGCGCGGTCTGCAGTGATGGTACCGGCTCGATCGCGTGCTTTACCATCACCGCCATCGGCGAGGGTGCCGTGTATGGCGGTGCTCCCGCGATCATCTCGTAGGCGACGCAGCCAAGGGCATACAGGTCGCTGCGCGCGTCAACGAGGTCCCCGCTGCCCTGCTCCGGACTCATGTAGTGCGGAGTGCCCAGCGCGAGTCCCACCATGGTGAGCTTCGCATCTCCGGCGCTGGTCACCGCGTGCGCGATGCCAAAGTCGGCCACGATCGCATGATCGTTCTCAAGCAGAATGTTCTCCGGCTTGATGTCCCGGTGCACCACACCGCGGCCATGCGCGTAACTCAGCGCATCGGCGACCTCGTCCACAATACGAACCACGTCGTCCATCGGCATGGCGCCATCGCGCACGAGACGGTCGCGCAGCGACTCGCCCTCGATGAACGGCATCACATAGTAGAGGAGCCCGGCCGCCTCACCCGAGTCGAACAATGGGAGAATGTTCGGGTGTCGCAGATTGGCCGTCGTGGTAATCTCGCGCAGAAATCGTTCGGCCCCGAGCGCCGCCGCCAGCTCCGCGCGCAGCACCTTTACCGCGACTTGGCGATGATGCTTGAGGTCTTCGGCGAGATACACCGTCGCCATACCGCCCGCGCCGAGCTCGCGGTCAATGCGATAGCGGTCGGCGAGGGCGGCGATGAGGTGCGGATCGAGTGTCGGCATGAGTCGCCGAACTTGCACGCTGTCGGCGACGTGTGCAACAGGGACGGAACAGCTACTGCCGCTTCGTCGCGCGCACCGCCTCGCGCGTGCCGCGAGCGCGTGTGAACGTCGCGCCTACGGCCGCATCGTCGGAATGAAGTCCGTGCAAAGCGTTCCGTTACCACGCACCCCTGCTAACGCCGGGCACCAGAACATCGTAACCGTGAACCCTACCAACTACTTCACTACCTTCGCATCCTCCACGATCAACACGTACGAATAGCCCGCGCCAAAGTCCTTGTTCGTACGCACGGGGCCAGTGATCGTGATCGTTGCGCCTACCGACGTCTCCGCCATCGAGGTCACGGTGATGTCGTGCGTGCCTTTGGCCGCGTCGCCGCTGCCGTCCTGCAGGTGGATCCAGTTCTTGCCCATCACGCCCGGATTGTATTTCACCACCTGGCCGCGGATGGAGACTATCTTGCCGGCCATCGCATCCTTCTGCGACCACAGCTCAGCGATGGTGCGCGCATCGGCGCCGGTGGCCTTGTCTATTCTTCCGACCTTGGCGTCGACCGCCGGCGGCGTGCCGGTGGACGCGGGCGCGGCGCCCGCACCGCCCATCGCCGACGGCGCGCCGGGAGCCTCGAGCGAACCGAAGTAGATCTGGTCGAACGTCCGGTTGAGTGTCTTGGACTCGAATTTCTCCATGAGGATGGCGCCGTACACCGTGACCGGGCTACCGACGGTGAGCTTCGCCTCGTTCACGGCCGCCCAGACTTCGCCATTCGCGGTCTTGAGGCGCAGGTAGACATAGGGCGCGGCCGCGATCTGCTCGACGAGCGTGCCGGAGACAGCGTCGCCCATCGGCGCACCCTGGCTCGTGTCCTGGGCGGCGGTGCCAAGCGGCACCTTGTCCGACTGGCTGTCGCCCTTGGAGCAGGCAACGGTGAGGAGGGCCACGGAAAGCAGTGCGATAGCGCGACGCATAGAGTACTCGGAGGAAGTAGTCAAAGCCGGTGAAATCGAGCACGCACTTTCGTCAGCGCGCGTCCCAATTGGCATTTACCCGTGCGCCGCTCGACGGACAAGCGGAGATTCCCCTGCCGATAGCGTGAATGGACTACGCGCACGACGGGGAACACCTGACACGATGCAGTCCGCGTTGGCACCCCGCGTCCCTGACCGACAGATTCAGGGCCGTGTCCTTGGGCCCCGGCCATCAGACAGCCTGGCTCAACCCCCCTGCGTTGCTGGCTTCGGTTTTACGGTACCAGTCCGCCCCATCCCCGGAGATTTGATGAAAGCAAAGCTGATGGTTCTGTTGGCGATGTCGTTGTTCGCAGCGAGCGCCTCGGCGCAGGGACGGGGGGCGGGCGGCTCCGATAGCGCTCAGGCGGCCCGGCGCGCGGCGGCGAACAAGCCCCGTACCATCGACGGCATCAACACCGTGTGGATCGAGGAGCTCACCCAGCCCGAGTTCCGCGACATGATCAAGGACGGCCACACAACCGTGCTGATCATGACTGGAGGAGTGGAGAACAACGACGGCAACCTCCAGATGAACAAGCACAACATCAATATCAAGCTTCTGGCTGAGATGATGGCCCGAAAGCTGGGCAAGACGCTGGTCGCGCCGCTTGTCACGCTCGAACCAGGCAATGCGGGTGCCAACATTCAGCCGGGCCGAGCGGGCCCGATGATCACGCAGGCAACCTACGTCTCGTGGCTCTACGACATGGGCAACTACCTGCGCAGTATGGGCTTCAAGGAAATCCTCTACATGGGCGACAGCGGCGGAAACGCTCGCGGCATGCAGGCCGCCGCCGACTCGCTCACCAAGGTGTACGCCAGCAGCCCGGACAAGGTCTACTTCAAGCACATTCCCGAGTTCTACAACCACACCAGCGTGGTCCAGCCCTACATCCAGAGCGAGCTCAAGATCCCTGAAGGAATTCGCATCGGCGCGAGTTCGGGTACCAGCGGCTTGCACGAGGAACTCGGCATCGACGCGACGATGGCCCTCGCCGACCCGCAGTCGATCCGCTTCGAGCAGCGCGTGAAAGCTGGCCAGGCAGAGATCAACGGAATCAAGTTTCAATCGCTCGCTTGGCTGCAGGACCTCGGCCGTAAGGTCGCCGATGTCCGCGTGACGGCGACGATCAACGCGGTCAACGCGTACCGCGCGACGCTGCCGAAACCGTAAGCACGGAGGTCCGCTCGCGCACAACGCCGCGCCCCCAAAGGGAGCGCGGCGTTGTGTGCTTGTACGATCGCTGCCTCGCTCGCCGACCTACGGCGTGATCTTCTTTGGCGCCTGTTGCTTGATCTTCTCCATGTATTTCTGGAAGAAGAATTTGTGAATGTCCATCATGTTGATCTCACGTCCCTGGATGTACGACTGGACAATGTTGCTGGTCATGTCCAGCGGCGTGCCCGTCGTGATCAACAGCGTGCCTTCCTTGCCCACTTCGAGCGAGCCCACCTTGTCGGCAATTCCCATGAATTGCGCGGCGTTGATCGTGACGGCTTTCAACGCTTCCTCTTCGGGCAGGCCGAACGCGACCGCAACACCGGCTTCCCACGGCAGGCGATAGCTGTACAACCCACCGGAACCACCAGCGATGGCGAACTTGACGCC
>JBEBIR010000404.1:0-4001 GCA_040080315.1 Gemmatimonas sp. | reverse complement strand
GCCGAGGTGTCCGACTCGCTGGGTGTCGAGACATACTGGCCGTGGGGACCGAGTGTCGACGACCTGAATGCGGACGGCTGGGATGATGTCTTCGTCGCCAACAGTATGAACTTCCCGTACCCGTACGCGGCCAACGATGTGTTTCTCAACGAGGCCGGGAAACGTTTTCTGTCGGCGGCATTCACGTTGGGCGTGGAGCCGCGACGCGACGGTGCGACTGAACAGGTGTGGTTTGTGGCGGCGTGTGGTCCGAACGGTGCCGACCGCAACGGCAAAGCGTGTCAGTCGTGTTCGCAGCCCAACGCGGCGGAGTCCGGATGTCGGATGGACGCCGATGGGAATGCCACCATGACGGCCACGCGCGGTACACGCTCGGCGGTCATCTTCGACGTGGATCGCGACGGCGATCTCGATATCATCACCAACGAATTCAATGCGTCCCCACAGGTGCTGCTGAGTAATCTTTCGGCGAAGCATGCTGTGCACTCGCTGACAGTGCGTCTGCGTGGCACCACATCGAACCGACAGGGCGTCGGCGCACAGGTGACGGTAGTACTCCGGGATGGCCGTCGGATTCTCAAGGTGAACGATGGGCAGTCCGGCTACCTGTCACACAGCGATCTCCCGCTGTACTTCGGGCTCGGCACCGCCGACGCCGCGGCATCGATCGAGGTACGGTGGCCGAGTGGCAAGCGTCAGGTCGTTTCCGGTCCGATCGCCTCGGGCACGCGTGTTGACGTGGTCGAGCCCTGATTCAGGGCTTTCAGCGAAACGCGCGCTTGGTCCACACCGCGACCACGCCACATCGGATCTCCTTGTTCATCAGTTCGACGGGTACGGTCAGGCGGTGAGGGTAGACTTCAATCGCGGCGATATCCGCTGGGGAGAGGGTCCCCAGAATCTCGTGATCGAACTGCTGCATTCCATCCAGCAGTAGCATCGCCAGGCACGGGTCAAGGCCAGTGGACGGCAGGTAGATGTTGAACCGTCGGCCATTGGCGGACATCGACTGCACCGTCACGCCTTTCACTGCGGTGAACGCCGCCCCCAGCGTGCCGCGCCGGCCGATCGTGCTGGAGTCGAGGAACGAGCCCAATCCCAGCTTCCGCCGTTCGTCGAACAGCACGGCGGCACGACGACGGTTCGCGGATGCCGTGATATTCAGGGCTTCAAGGTGCGTGATCGTGCGAAGTGTCGCCGCGACGAAGGCCGTGTCGCCGGCCGCGACGTCCACCACGACTGACAGCGGCGACATGCCGATGGCGGCGACGTCGAGCTGGCGACTGCCGGTGGGTGCATCGCGCAATGTGAAGCGCCCCGACACATCGGTGCGCGCCTCGCTCACATCGTCAAGAATTACGCGGGCGCCCGGCACTGGTTTGCCGTCGACGTCGGTGACGACGCCACCGACGGCACCGCGCAGCAAGGAGTCGGCGGGCGTCGTACCAGCCAGCATGAGGTCTTGACGTCGCACGCGATCGCTGCTGGGTGCAAGATCGATGAGGCCGGTGCGGTTCATCAGGTAGTTGGCGCGCACACGCAGCTGCGTGTGCAGCGGCACGCCGCACAACGCGTAGCCTCCCTGCGCATCGGCCTGCGCTTCACTCTTCCAGCGGCGTTGGGTGATGTTGCTGGCCTGCTTGGTTCCCAGATTCACCAGGTCAAGCCATGACACCTCGACGGAGGCCTCGGCAACCGGACGTTGCTTCTTGGCATCGCGGATATTGCCATACACCAGACCGCTGTCATTGGCCGGTACCGGCACGCCACCACAGACGGCGCGCCACAGCGTGGCGAACGACGGCACGGACAGTGTGATCAGCGCCTTCCCATCGGTCACGACCGCGCGCGTCGTGGCGCCCGACAGCCCCAGACTGTCGAACACGGCGTGCTGCATGGCGAATGTATAGGTGCCGGGTGACAGGGTGTCGAAACTGAAACGACCCTTGGCGTCGCTGCTCGTGCTGCGTGAGCGACCTTCGATCATCACGAAGGCGTTGGCCAAGGGCGCGCCGCGGAGACTGTCGTACGCCAGACCGCTGACGGTTACGCGCGCCGATTGCGCAGCCGCCGACTGCGTCAGCGCGATCACACACACCAGCGACAGCGCACCGCAAACCGTGTGGCGCATCAACGCGAGAGTCTCGCCTTCACAAGATCCGCAATGCGGATCTCAATGCCGCCCTTGGAGAAGCACCGCGAGTACGCCTGGTTGTAGGTCGCGGGACGCGACTGCGCATCCACGATGGTCACCAGCGTGGAGCCATTGGTGCCTTCCGGACTGACCGTGGTGATCACGCTCAGGAAGACGTCGTAGGAATCCGCGTTGGGGCCGATTTGTGTGTTGCCGCAATCGAGATAGCGGCTGAGTGGCGCCTTCCCCAGCCTCGAGCGCGTCTTGTATCCGCCGTTGCCAATGGACTTGCGCGCGTGATCAAGCGTGTTGACGGGAATACCGACGGAATCATACGTCGACGGCAGAATGCTCCACACGGCGTCGACCGAGTAGGGCAGGTGCGACACGTCGGCGTTGGATGTCGCGGAGACTGTGACCGAGCCCACGCTGGACGATCCGATCGTCTGCGTCGCCGGTCGCGCGGTGCCCGAACTGGACGATGACGACGCGCAAGCGGGTAGCGCGGCAAGCGACAGCAGCAACAGTCGACGCATGGAAGTATTCCGGAGAGAGGGACGTGAAAAATGTCGACTATCGTCGGCGAGTCCAGACCAGCATCGTGCCGCACACGGACTTGGGTGCGTTGTATCGGGCGGGCGTCGACGCGGCACTGGGATAAAACTCGACGCCGGCGATGTCGTCCACAGGAATCGTGCTCGCGTCAAACGGCTCGGCGGGTCGCTGCGCGTTCATGAGCCGGTCGTCAAGATAGACCTGTACGAAACAGGCGCAGGCCATAATACCCTGGGTTCGTTCCGATGGCGTCGAGCAGGAGACTCCCTGCGCCGCCGCGCCAAAGCCGGAGACCTGTGACAACACGTCTCCCAGTCGCCGCCCACGATACTTGTCGAGGTCTTCGCGGCCCATGAACCCCCCGACGCCGGTCTTTCGACGCTCGTCAAACCCCGGAGGAGTCCCGTCGGCACTCAACGCAACTATTGCCAGCGCCGGCGCCTGATTCAGCAACACGCGCTGCTCGACGGCGCGATTGCCCCCGAAGTCAATCGTGGTCATCATCGGCGCGTAGCCAACCCGCTTGACACGCACCACATGCGGCCCAGCGGGAATCTCGCTGAGTCGAAACAGACCGCGGCGATTGGTCAACACCGCGCGTCCGAGATCGGCAATCGAGACTTCAGCGTTCTCGATGGGGACGCCGGTCGTGTCGGCGATCACGGCACCGCTGAAGGAGGCCAGCATCACAACGGTCGAGTCCAGCAGCAGGTCGGCGCGTGCGAACCGGCGATCACCACTGAATTGAACGGACTGCGGCACCGCGCCCCACGCACTGGCGCTGTCGGCTTCCGTGCGCAGCGCGATCGGCGTGCCAATCGGTACTCCACACAACCGGAACGTGCCACTCGCATCGACAGGAGACTCCTGCCAGGCCAACGGGCGACTGCGTTCATCAGCGACACTGCGCGTTGAATCCGCCGCAGTGTCCGCCCACTCGGCGACGACCCGCAGCCCGTTCGGCACCGTTGCGGCATTTCGCGTGCGGACCCGACCGATGACGAACGCCGACACGTCGGCCGAACCGCAGGTGGCAGACATGACGGCCGTCAACGACGGAACGAAGAGTGCGAGCGGCGCGGCCGTCGCCGACAGCACCACGGCCGTGCGGGCCACCGCTCCGATAGAATCGAGTAACGGCGTGCTGACTTCGACGATATGCTCGCCGCGGGACACGCCACCAATCACAAACGTCCCGGATGAATCGGTGGCGCCTTCGAACGGGGTGCCGAGGAATGTGATTCGGGCATCAGGAACGTTTGCACCCGTGAGTGAATCCTTGACCGTGCCGGATACGGTGACGGCCGGCCCC
>JBEBIR010000403.1:0-4012 GCA_040080315.1 Gemmatimonas sp. | reverse complement strand
GATGATCGGGCTCAGAAACAGCACGCGGCGTTCCAGGCGATTCTTGGTGGGCGATTCGCGCAAGAATCGCCGACTCTGGTCGTTGAGCTGATCAACGAGCTTGGCGCCCGAGTAGGCCTCGCTGCGCAGCGGCGGGCATCCCATGGCCGCGCAGACCAGCGCGAAATGCGTGCGCGGCTCGCCGAACTCCTTGCGAATGATGCCGTGGTTGACGTCGTCGAGCGTGAGACGACGACCGGCGGCGCGCACGATGGGCTCACTCCACGGCCCCTTGAGTTGCAGCACGCCAAGCGACTTGTTGACGTTGCGGATCGACTCGGACTCGCGGTGTGTGATGATGAGCTGAATCGTGAACGCGTTGTACACGTTGATCCAGTACGCCAACCGTTCGTCGTCGTCGAGCGCTTCCGGACGCACCCGATCGAGCATCGAGAGATACTCCCCGAATTCCGGTGCGCGCGCAAACGCGTCGTAATCAACGAACCCGGTGGTGACATGTCGGCGCAACAGCGCATCATAGGCGGCGTGATTGACGCTCGTCTGCGCGTGGACGGGCGTGACCGCAGCGATCGCCACGGCCAACACGATCGCGGCGCCGACAGGTCTCCAAGCGCCGATCCGCGCGTTAGATATCAGCACGTGCGACCCTGCCCCTCTGCACTCTCGTTCATGGCTCCGCTCTGGTTGTTCGGCACGTGGCGCCTCATGCGTGCCGATCCGACTCTCGACTTTGCGCCCGGCGTCCGCATGGAGTTCCTGCCGGACGGGCAGATGCGCTATCACATCGATGTCGGCGGCACGGATCAGGTTATCGCCTTGCGCTACCGAGTGGAAGGTGAGCTGCTGCTGACGGACAATCCGGCGGCCCCGCACTCGATGTCCGTGCGCATCGTGCACGGTGAAGGTGATGTACTCCTGCTGGACTTCGCCGGTGTCCATGCGGTGCTGGTGCGCGAACACGGCGCCGGCTCGTTGACCGCGTAACCATCCTGTCCCACCTGCCAATGCGTTCGTTGCTGCAGCGGTATCCCATCCTGCCGTGGGTCGCGCCATTTGCCGTCTTCATGGCGCTGCTCGCGCTCGCCCCGCTGTTGCCCTTCGGACAGCCGTGGGAATCGATGGTCCGGGTCACCATTCTGGCGGCGGTCCTCGTCACGTTCTCCGGAGCCATCATCCGGACCATGCGCGTGCACCACGCGGTCGGCAGTGTACTTCTGGGCCTCGCCGTGTGCGCCATGTGGGTCGCTCCTGATTTTCTTGTTCCGGGATGGCGCAGTCACTGGCTCTTCCAGAATGGCGTGACGGGAACCATTTCCAACTCAATCGCACCGGCCGATCTGGCGAATCCGCTGGTCGTCACGCTCCGCATTCTGCGCGCGGCGCTCTTGGTGCCGATTCTCGAAGAGTTGTTCTGGCGCGGATGGCTGCCTCGCTGGATCGTCAACCCGGATTGGCAAACGGTGCCCCTCGGTCGCTACACCACCGCGGCGTTCCTGATTTCCTCAGTGCTCTTTGCCGTCGAGCACGGCCCCTACTGGGAAGTCGGACTGCTGTGCGGCCTGATCTACAACTGGTGGTTCTGGCGCACGAAATCGCTCGGGGACATCGTGCTCGTGCACGCGGTCACCAATGGTGCGCTGTCCGCGTTTGTTTTTGCGACCGGGAAGTACGAGTACTGGATGTAGCCGCGACGCGCTCAGCGGCCACTGTAGATGACGGGCGCTATGCCCTGGCGGATGTCCTTCGCACCGGCCGCGACGCCGGTGCCAACGGCGAGCGCAGCGGTGATCGCCGTGCCAATGCCAACAATCGGCAGCACCGGCACCAGCAGTGCACCGAGGAGAAAGGCGGCGCCACCGGCCGCCCACGGTACGATGGCCTTTTGCACGGCATCGACATAGCGCAAGCGGTTGCGCACGAAACGACGCGCCGCACTGTGCATCACAATGGCGATGACCGATGCGATGGCGAATGACAGGATGAACGTGATCATGATGTGGTCCTCATACTGGTCCAGGGGGCGGTGCGAGGGTGCGTCAGCGTGACGGTGGCACCGCGCATCTGTTCTCCCTAACGCGACGACGGGACGGAGGTTTCAGCCCCGTCCCGCCGTGTCGGAATGGCACGCATGGAACAATGGAACAATTCGACCTATGGACGTTTCGGCATGTCCACTTTGCTGAACTCCGGCGGAATCCTGAACAGCGCGTCACTCACACGACGCCTCACGATCTTCGTGACCTCAAGGGCCACCGTACCATCCGGCAAGCTCACCTTGAGCGGGAACCCTCCCTCCAAGGCCAGCTGGCGCTGCCACGACGTCGCTCGTCCACCGCCGAACCCGGCCATCGGATTCACATACGGTCCAAGCGATCGCGTCAAACACATGTCGGTCTTTTGCGGTCCATTGGCACCGCTCGTTTCCACAATGACATGCTCGCACTCGAAGCCGGCGACGGTGTCCTTGCGACCAGATCTGGTGATGGTCGGCGCGCCCGTATTGGTCGCCGTCGCTGACGCCGCATCATCGGCGCGCACTTCCATGTAGGCGCGTTGCGACTCGATCACAATGTATGTTTTGCCTTCTGCGGCCAGACCGAGTATCGCCACCGCACCGACCGGCGACATCACATTGACCCGCATGTTGCCGCCGCGACTCAAATATTCAACCTCTTCGGCCGCGGGCGCGCCGCCTCGGCCGCCGACCGTGATGCGAATGGTGATCGCGCCCTCGAACGACTGCCCGCCCAACGTGAATGGCGACAGCGCCGCAATGAACCCGAGCGTGCGTGTCCAGCGCATCGATTTCACTCGCCGCCGTGCGCTGTGCTCACGCAATGCCCGTGCGCATCGCGCGCAACACCAGTTCGCTGAACCGATCGATCTCCTCAAGCGTCGTGTAGACGTTGGGCGTGACACGAATGCCGCTGAATTCAGCGTGCGTAATGGGCGTCTGCACCACGCGATGCTGACCCATCAGCCAATTGCCCAACTTGGACGGATCAAGGCCGTCCACGTTGAAGAACCCGATCCCGCCGCCCCACGGTGAGTCCATGGGCGTCAGGATCTTCACGCGACCCTTGCCTTCCGTGAGCAGCCGCTTTGCCCATCGGTCACGCAGATACGTGAGCCGCGCGAACTTCCGCCCGGCGCCAAGCGCACGATGGAACGTGAGCGCCACGCCGATCGCGTTGTGGTTCGCCGCCGGATGCGTTCCGATCTCCTCGAATTTGCGCACGTCGTTGTCCTGCGCCGGCGTGGCCGCCATCAGCGGCCAGATGCTGCGCTGCTTCGACTTGCGTACGTACAGAAACCCGGTGCCGATCGGGGCCAGCAACCACTTGTGCAGGCTGGTCCCGTAGTAATCCGCGCCCAGATCATCGCGCGTAAACGGGAATTGCGCGAAGGCATGCGCGCCGTCGATGAACACCTCGATGTTCTTCGCCCGCGCCATTGCGACGATGTCCCTCACGGGCAGGATCTGGCCCGTGAGGTTCGTGATATGCGTGATCTCGATGACGCGTGTGCGCGGCGTGATGGCCGCCGCAAACCGCTCGACAATCACCTGCGGCGATGTCGACGGCACCGGAAAGGCAATCTCCTTGACCACGATCCCTTCTCGGCGCTCGCGCTGCCGCCACGCATTCAGCATGCGACCGTAGTTCTGGTTGCTGACAATCACTTCATCGCCGGCCTTGAGATCGATGCCGAAGATCAGTGTCTCCAGCGCCTCCGACGCGTTACGCGTGATCGCCATCTCCTCGAGATCGCACCCAAACTCGATGGCGAGTTCCCGGCGCACCACCTCGATGCGCGGCTCAAGGTCGCGCCACATCTGGATGACCGGCAACTCATTGGAGTACTTGATGTCGCGGATCATCTGGTCCAGCACGTGCGTTGGCGCCGGCGAGCATCCGCCGTTGTTCAGGTTGATCCACGAGCGGTCGAGATCGAACGCACGTTGAATTGGCTCCCAGAAGTCTTCGTCCGCCGCGAACGCGGCGTCCTGCGC
>JBEBIR010000402.1:0-4024 GCA_040080315.1 Gemmatimonas sp. | reverse complement strand
ATGAACGCCATCGTATCGACACCGGCGGCGCGCAGCTTCGCACGAACAACCGGCAGCACGGACTCCAGCGTGGCGCGCACCGGCATGGGTGTCACCGTCTTGGCGGCGAGTTCCGGAATGCGTCCAACGCCGTGATCCGACGTCAGGATGACCGTCACGCTTGCGGAATCACGAATCGCGTAGAGGGAATCGAGAAAGCGCCCCAGTGCACGATCTACGCGCAGCACTTGATCATGGATCTCGCGCGAATCGGGTCCGTAGCGATGCCCTACGAGATCGGTCGAGGAGAATGAAACGGTGAGCAGGTCGGTGCGCGCCGTTGCGCCCAGCTCCATTCCACGCACGCCAGCGAGCGCGAATGCAGCGACGACATCGTCCATGTACGGTGAAGCCCGGAGGAGATTCACCGCATCAAACGGATCTTCGGGCATCAGGTGCGGGAACATGAACTGCCGTCCAGCGCCTTCAATCGGCACGCTGTCGGGTTCGGCATATGCACTGTCGGGCAGCAGCAAGGTCCAGTGCTTACCGGCATACGTGGCCGGAATCTGCCGATCGTTGAATGCCGTGACCCAGTCGGGAAGAACCTTCTTGTAGAACGCGCTGGTGACGAATCGCCCATCGGGGGAATACCAGTAGACATCGCTGGGCGCGCGTCCGTTCGGCAGGATCGCGGCACGGTCTTTCATCGACACGGACAGCGTGCGTGTCTTGCCATCGGCCGCGCGCATCCAGTCCGCGAGTGTCGTGCCGCGGAAGCGTCGCGGCGACGCGCCGGGCCCGAAGCCGTTGGCGATCAGGGGCGCCGTTTCGTCGTCGACCCCAATGCTGTTCATCATGATGCCGGTCGATCGCGGAAACCGGCCCGCCAGCAGCGACGCGTGCCCCGGTGCCGTTTCGGTGATGGCATGATCGTGATGGGCATCGGTGAACCAGGCGCCGCCCCGCATGAGCCGCGCAATCCCCCCGTTCATTTGCGGACCAAAGCGCTGGAGGTAGTCGGCGCGGAACTGGTCGATGACGACCAGCACGATCAACGCCGGGCGCGTTGCGGCCGACGTCGGGACGACCGGGGTTGCTTCGGCGCGTGCCGTCGACGCGACACATTGCTCGAGGCCCACCGACGCGAAAGCCACCGCGACCAGAAGTCCGGCGGAGCGAAGAGTTGGCAAGGTCATACAGCGAATATATGGCGGGAAGCGCGAATCGACACGATACTTGTCTCGCCCACGGCGGACGAGCTGGTGCGGGCATTCGGACTCTGGCCGGGAGACGGTGCGTGGCGGATTCGTCGTACGAGGGAAACGCGGCAACGCGGCTGATTGTGCGCGCGGTGGTGTACTACGTCGTGCTGATCGGCGCGGTGGCGGCCGTCTGGCGCTGGCTGCCGCGCAACAATGCCGCAATCCCCGCCTCGCTGGAAGCGTTGATGGGGAGCGCTGAGGCGGTCACGTCGCGGGAGATGCCGCTGGTACAGCTCGACGAAGGCAGTCTGGCGATCAGTGTGGCCGTGGCCATTCTGGCCGCCGTGCTGTTGTCGCTGCCGGTGGCCTGGGTGTATCAGCTCACACGCGCCAAGCGGGGCTACCAGCAGTCCATTGTGCAACTGCTGGTGGTGTTGCCCGCGATCGTCGCCGGCATCGTGCTACTGGTGAAGTACAGTGTCGCGCTGGCGTTCAGTCTGGCCGGCATCGTTGCCGCTGTGCGCTTCCGCAATACACTCGACGACAGCAAGGACGCGGTGTACGTGTTTCTGGCGACCGCGATCGGCCTGGCATCGGCGGTCAACCTGCCCGTCGCCACGGTCATGTCGATCGGATTCAATGCGGTGTCGCTGGCCCTCTGGTTCACCGATTTCGGCAGTGCGCCAGTGGAACTGGACGGACGCATCGCCGAAAAACGATTGAAGCGGGCCAAGCAACTGGCGCGCACGGGCACGTTCGTGGCGCGTATCGATGACGAAGTATTCCGAAACATGTCGCGCGAACAACTGGAAGGGGTGGCCGAACGGGCGTGGAAACGGGCGAACGCGACGAACGAAGAGCCGACCTTGGCGCCTGAAGAACTGCGACTGCGCATCACGACGAGCGATCAGGGCAACATGCGTCGCGCGATCGAAGTGCGCTTGCAGGAATACACGAAGCAATGGCGCGTCGGAGTCATTGAGCAGACCGACGGCATAACGGTCGTGGAGTACCATGTGCAGTTGCGAAAGAAGACCACCCCGGAGGAGCTGCTCACCCTCGTGCGCACCGCCGGTTCCACCTTCGTCACCAATGCGGAGCTCTCCTGATGCGCCCACTTCAAGCAATCCTTGTCCGCCTTGTCCTGGGTTCCTCCCTGGCGCTCGTCGTCTCCCCAACGACGGCGCTCGGTGCGCAGGATGCACCGCCGAAAATGAAGTTGCCCAAGGCCGAGCAGCCCAAGGCGCAAAAGGCGAAGACGGACACCGGGCCAAAGGTGGCGAAGTTGCCAAACTCGCCGCTGTTCAAGAGTCTGGAGCCACTCGACGTCACGCTCACACTCAATGTCAAGCAGATCAAGAAGGACCGCAGCGACAAGGCGCCGTGGCGCTCGGCTACGCTCAGCTACTCCGATACGAACGCGCCGAACGACACGCGGGTCGTGCCCGTTCGCGTGCGCACCCGCGGCATCTGGCGGCTGAAAAACTGCGACTTCCCGCCGCTGCGGCTCAACTTCGTCAACAAGGACGCGAAGGGCAGCGTGTTCCACGATCTCGACGAACCGAAACTCGTTGGTGTCTGCAAGGGCATGTCGAACTATGATCAGTATCTGCTGCAGGAATACCAGCTCTATCGGGCCTATCGCCTGCTGACTCCGATGAGTCATCAGACGCGACTGCTCAAGATGACCTATGTTGACAGCGCGTCGGCCAAGGTGGAGATGACGAAATGGGCTTTTGTGGTGGAAGATCCGGCGCATCTCGCGGCGCACTTCGGTGGCAAGATCATGAATGTGCTGGGTGCCACGCAGGAGGACCTCGATGGGGAACAGGCCACGCTGGCCTACCTGTACCAATACATGATCGGCAACACCGATTTCTCGTTTGGTGGACTGCACAACGCCGAGCTGTTGGCGCTGCCGACGGGCGTGAATATGCCGATCGCGTATGATTTTGATTTCGCCGGCGCGATCGACGCGTCGTACGCCACACCCGATACGTCGCTTCGCATCACGCGCGTGCGCGACCGACAGTATCGGGGGTTCTGCGAGCAGAACCCGCTGGTGCCCAAGGTGCTGCAGCTGTTCCGGGACAAGAAGCCGGCCATCTACGCACTGTATGGCGATCAGATCGGCGCGCTGATGGCTCCCAAGGTTGTGAAGGAAACCTTGGCGTACTTCGATGCGTTCTACGCGACCATCAGCGATCCGAAGGAAGTTGAGAAAAGGATTCTGCGCGAGTGTCGGAAGTCGCGGTGAACGATCAGCGGGATGCAGTGGCGCGGCGGTTGTCGGAGGAGTTCGCAGCGGATCGTCTGAGCATTGAGGAGCTTGAGCGGCGGCTTGATCTGGTGTATCGCGCGCAGTCGGCGACGGAACTGGCGGTGCTTACGTCCGACCTGCCGGCACCGGTGGCGATGGCGTCGCCCGACGTGCGCGGATCACATGGTGAGGTGACGCGAAGTATCCGTACACTGCTGGGCAACGCCGTGCGCAGTGGACCGATGGAATTGCCGGCACACCTCGAGGTGCGGGCGATTCTTGGCAACGTCGAACTCGATCTGCGCGAAGCGTCGTTTGGCGCGTTCACCGAGATTTCCATCAAGTCGGTGTTGGGCAACGTGGAAATCACCTTGCCCATGGGTGTGCGAGTGGAGAACGACGGCGACGGCATCCTTGGCTCGTTTGAATGCCACGTCGCGGCAGGTTCGATGCCGATGGTGGGAACGTCACCAGTGGTGCGTCTTACTGGACGATCGGTGCTGGGCAATGTGGAAGTGTACGCGGCCTCGGCGGATCGGGCGCCGGGTGTGCATCGGGCCTTGGGACGGGGAGTGAAGTA
>JBEBIR010000401.1:0-4027 GCA_040080315.1 Gemmatimonas sp. | reverse complement strand
TGAATCGAAGTTGCCAACATCGGCAGAAGTTGAAGCAATGGACGTTGCGAGTTTCGTTGAGCAGGCGAAGTTCATCACGCGCGCCGATAGCGCACCAGCAGTCTATTTCGTCGACGGAAAACAGGTCTCGCAAGCAGAGGCGAAGTTGATTGAAGCAGGTCGGGTTGCGAGCGTGGAGGTAGTGAAAACGAACGCGAGGCGTAAGACAAGCGAGATCTACATTGCCACCACTGATTCGGGTCTGCCCCGGAAGGTGCCGATGGATCTCGAAGCCCGTCGCGCGATTGAGACGAAGGGCGTACTGCTGCGACTCCGCGATTCGTCAGGTCTTGTCGGAGTGGTCCCGCCGAAGGAACAAGGATCGCTGAGGCGTACGTTCGACGGCCTGGTCGTGCTTGATGGAGTCATCGTGGAGTCCTCGGTGCTGCAGCGCCTTGATGCCGAGTCCATTGGTTCTGTCGAGGTGATAAAAGGGGCAGCAGCACAAAGGGCGTACGCTGACCCGCGCGCGGTGCACGGCGTGATCAAGGTGACCACCAAGCCGAAGCCATAGCAGGGCCAGTCGCACCTCGCGCGGTGCGGTGTGATGGGGTAATGTCGAAGGGTCGGACCGCGACACGGTTCGACCTTTCGTTTTCCCCCGCCCCGCGCGTCACACATGGACAAATCGTCGCTCCCCAGTCGCCACACCACCGTTGGTCCGGAACGCGCGCCGCACCGCTCGTTCTACTACGCGATGGGGCTTACTGAGGCGGAGATCCAGCAACCGTTGATTGGTGTGGTGTCGAGTTGGAACGAAGCCGCGCCGTGCAACATTTCGCTGCGACGTCAGGCAGAAGTCGCCAAGCGGGGGGTGATCGCCGCCGGCGGTACGCCACGCGAATTCACCACCATCACGGTGACTGACGGCATTGCCATGGGCCATGCCGGCATGAAGTCATCGCTGGTGAGTCGCGAGATCATTGCCGACTCGATCGAGCTCACCGTGCGTGGTCACTGCTATGACGGGCTGGTGGGGCTCGCCGGGTGTGACAAATCGCTGCCCGGCATGATGATGGCCATGTTGCGACTGGACGTGCCATCGGTATTTCTGTACGGCGGCAGTATCCTGCCCGGTCGCTTTCACGGCCGCGATGTCACGGTGCTGGATGTGTTCGAGGCCGTCGGCTCGTATGCGGCGGGAAAGACGTCGCTCGAAGAGCTCACGGCGCTGGAACGCGTCGCTTGTCCAAGTGCTGGGTCGTGCGGTGGACAATACACCGCAAACAGTATGGCGTATGTGTCTGAAGCGATTGGTCTGGCGCTGCCGGGATCAGCCAGCCCGCCGGCACCGTATGAAGATCGCGATGCGTACGCGGAAGCGGCCGGTCGCGCGGTGATGCGATTGCTGCGTGACGGGCCCCGTCCGCGTCAGATCGTGACGCGCCGTGCACTCGAGAATGCGGCCGCCGTGGTTGCAGCAACCGGCGGATCGACCAACGCCGCACTTCACTTGCCCGCATTGGCCAACGAGATCGGCATTGCGTTCGATCTGTTTGATGTGGCCGAGGTGTTTGCGCGCACGCCGCTGATCGCCGACTTGAAACCCGGTGGACGCTATCTCGCCAAAGACGTGCATGATATTGGGGGCGTATCGATCATCCTCAAGGCACTGCTCGATGGCGGATTCCTGCACGGCGATTGCCTGACGGTTACGGGCCAGACCATCGCGGAGGATCTGGCGCACGTGATCATGCCCGACGGACAAGATGTCGTGCGCACAACCGCCAACGCGATCTCACCAACCGGTGGTCTGGTGGGCTTGCGCGGCAATCTCGCACCCGACGGCGCGGTCGTAAAAGTGGCCGGTCTCAGGCATCGACAGTTCAGCGGACCGGCGCGCGTGTTCGAGTCGGAGGAAGCGGCGTTCGAGGCCGTCATGCAGCGCGCGTATTCCGCCGGTGACGTGCTGGTCATTCGCTACGAAGGTCCAGCCGGAGGACCGGGTATGCGCGAGATGCTGTCGACCACGTCGGCGATCTATGGTCAGGGCATGGGTGAGCAGGTGGCCCTCATTACCGATGGCCGGTTCTCGGGCGCTACACGTGGACTCTGCATCGGGCATCTGTCACCGGAAGCCTCCGTGGGCGGGCCGATCGCCCTGCTGCGCGACGGTGATATCATCGACATTGACGCCGACGCCGCCACGCTGTCCGTTCGTCTCACGGACGACGAGCTTGCAGCGCGTCGCGTAGCATGGAAGCCGCGACAGCACGACTTTCAATCCGGTGCCATCTGGCGTTATGCGCAAACGGTGGGCTCGGCGAGATACGGTGCGGTCGTGCATCCAGGTGGGGGTGCGGAGACACACGTTTTTGCGGATCGGTAGTTCAGATGAGGCGGGTGACACTATCTTGATCGTCTCCCTGCTTCGCCGTGCCGCCCCTCACGCACCCGATGGATATCGCACCTCGCCGAACCGGATGGCCATTGTGGTCGATTGTTGCTTCGCTGCTCGGCATCGTCCTGCTGGGTACCAGCATCAACGAAGAGCGACGCCAGACGACGACGCCAACACCGCCATCCCGTCGCCAGCTCTTCCTGGCAGTCGACGGTGTCGGCTGGGAAGCCTTCACGCACGCGCGGTCACTTGGACTCTTCAAGCGATTCCGTCACGCGGGGCGGATGATTGCGCCATACCCGACAATGAGTCATCCGTCTTGGACGGAGATCATTGGTACGAAGCGCGCCTACGGTGAACGCGGTCGCCTGAGCACGGTCGAGGCGCGTTGGTTCGACCTTGACGCCATGCGGGTGTTCGACGACCCTCGCCAAGTCATCGCGCGTCAGGCCAGCCCGTACAACTACATGCGGGCGTTCGACACGTTCTTTGATCCGCTCATCGAACCGCTCATGTACTTCCCCGGTCGACGCCTGTTCGACAGAGAGATCGAGGAAACTGAACGGGCGATTCTTGAGGGATTCACCGGTCCTCGGTACAACGCGTATGTCAGCGGGACCGACGCCATGGCACACACGCACAAGGGCGACCTGTACGCGTTTCTGACGGACCTCGATGCAATGATCGAGCGCGTGGTGGGGACACTCGACGCGCGCGGCGATTCAGTGGACGTGTGGATGGTGTCGGATCACGGGAATGTGGGCGCGTTCGTCGAAGGCAGCGCGGAGTCCTACCTCACGCCCGTGTCGATGAATGCCGCGATTGGACGCGCCGGGATGGTGCGGCGAGACACTGGTACCGTGCGCGATTCCAATGAGGTCGCGGTCGTTACGATCGCCCTCGCATCGATGGTCAACGTCTACTTTCCCGACTTGTCCAGGCGTCGCCGCTTCGCCAATGAAGTCTTGAAGGAACGCGGTGTCAGTGTGGTGACGTGGATGGAGGTCAGTGACACTGAGCGCCGCATTATCGTGAGGTCTGCCAACGATGACGAGGCGGCGGTGCAATGGCGCCGAGCAAACGGGGGCGCGGAATACGAATACGCGTACCTTGTGCGCGCGGGCAATCCGCTGGCCTTGCCCGACTCCCTGCATTCACGCGAAGGTTCGCTGCGATGGATTGCGGATTCGGTGGCGCGACGCGTTTCCATGGACGGACCATGGCCTGATGCGTTGCGTCGGCTCGTGGAGAGCGCCGAGAAACAGGTGGAGAATGCGCCCGATCTCATTGTCAACTTGGCAGACGGGTACGCGCACGATGGCGACTTCGGTCGCGTCGTGCGAATGGTTCGCACGCACGGCTCGCTATCGGCACGAGCGACATTCGGCATTGTCGCAAGCACGGCGACGCCACTGCCGTTGGATGTCCGCGCCGACGAGGTGACAACGTACATGCGCGTTACGCCGCGCCAGTTGCTGCGCAACGCGACCTGGCTGCGGCCAACGAATCCGGATTCGACGGCGCGTGCCCTCGCGCGCGCGTCGCCGCAGTTGGCGACGAGTCACGCCGATCACTCCGCCGACGCGGACTTCCTGCGCCGCGCGCGTCCGGTGGTGCAATCGATCGGATTCTTTGACTGGACCCAAC
>JBEBIR010000400.1:0-4031 GCA_040080315.1 Gemmatimonas sp. | reverse complement strand
CCACCATGCCGGCAACCTTGTCGACCACCACCAGATCGTCGTCTTCGTAGGCGATCGACAGCGGGATGGACTCGGGCAGGATGTCTCGACCCGGCGGCGGCGGTATCGTGACCGCGATGCGATCATCGGCTTCGCCGCGATACGAGGCGCGCTCGGCCTTGCCGTTCACGGTGACGTGGCCATTGGCAATCAACGTGGCGGCCTGCGTGCGGGAGATCTCACAGGCGCGTGCCACCAGCAGATCGAGCCGTTCGAGCGCGTTATCCGCAACGTGGAATTCGCGTTGCGTCGTCGGGGTAACGCCGACGTCAGCCGGGCTCACGTGCGCGGCTGGCGTGCCGCCTGATCGTCCTGAGTCTGATCGCCATTGACGATACCACTGCGCAATTGCGCCACTTGTTCCCTTTCCTGCTGCCAGAGTGCGAGCACGAGACACACCGCACCGATGGTGACGGCGGAGTCGGCGGCGTTGAATGTCCAAAAACGGACGTTCCCGACACCGATATCAATGAAATCAACCACACCATCGCGCTGAAAAATACGGTCCAGCAAATTCCCGATGGCACCGCCCACCACGACCGGGACGCCAACGGCCGCGAGACGCGACACACGTGTCAGGTCGACGGTGGCATGTAACAACACCGCAATGATCACGATGCTGAGTATCGCGAAGATCCAGCGCGATGCGGGACCCAGATGCATGCCGAACGCCGCCCCGGGATTGTAGGCGAGCGTGAAGCGCACCACGTCGCCGAGAATGCGGTGCGGGATGTGTCGCGGCGACAGCGCCTCCACGGCGAGCGCCTTCGTGATGAAATCGATGGTCGTGACACTGACGACGATCAACCAGAACGGCCAGGTGCGCGCTGGAGGCGGGGCCTGCGCGCCCACACGGCGGAGCGCCGAATCGGAAGTCGTCATGGCATTTCCACCGTGCCCGGCGCTGTGCTTTCCGGCGCGGCCAGCGTTGCGGCTTTGGCTTCGTGCTGCTCCTCTCGCCACAACACCCACGCCAGGAGAAACGCGCCGCTACTGACCGCCATATCGGCCACGTTGAACGTGGGCCAGCGATGGCTCCCCACACCAACGTCGATGAAATCCACCACGCCCAGATCGGAGCGAATGCGATCAATCAAGTTGCCCAGCGCACCGGCCGCGACCAAACCAATCGCCAGTGCACGCACGCGATTGGTGGCGGGCGTCTGCTGATACAGACGCCACAGGATGACCAGCGCGCCAAGCGTGAGCACCAGGAAGATCCAGCGCGAGTAGCTCCCGAGATACAACCCGAAGGCCGCCCCTGGATTGTAGACCAGCGCAAAACGCACCGCATCGCCCAACACCGGCTCGGGAAAACCGTTGGGTGGCAACTGCGATTCCGCCAACATCTTCGTCACCCGATCGAGCAGGACGACGACGATGAGCACCGGCCACGAATAGCGCGCCTTCACGTCATGCCTTCTTCGCGTCTTCCTCGCGCTGCTTGCACGCGATGCAGAAGCGCGCATGCGGAAGCGCGTCAAGACGCTCGAATGCGACGTCGTTGCCGCACTGATGACATTTGCCGAAGGTCTCCGGAGACTTGTAGAGTCGACGAAGCGCCTGGTCGATATGCCACAGGAAGCGACCTTCCTGCGAGGCAAACAAAAACGCCTTCTCGCGTTCCATGGCATCCGTCCCCTGATCGGCCATATGAAAGGAGTACGCGCTGGTGTCGCCGTCGGCTTCGCCATTGGGACCGAAGGTATCGCCGTGATGGCCGAGCTCCTTGATCACGCGCTTGCGCTCCTCGAGCAGTCGCTTCTCGAAGTGTGCCAGCTGCTTCTTCGGCATCGGCTTTGGCTTCTTCTCTTTTGTTGCGTCCTTCGAACCCGCCATCACAGGCCTTCCTTTCTGAGCGCGAGCGGCACGGAACGTCCTTCAACGTCCACCACCTGTGTCGCGGTCCACGTGTCACCATTCGCGGTGTTGCCGAACGGTGTCCCCGCTGCCTCCCCGATGAGTATCCGGACCGCGAGGACCTCTTCGGCAATGCGATCACGATGTTCCGTCAGCGCATTGTTCAGTTCATCGTCGCCCGCCACGGCCAGCACAATCCGGTCGCTGACATCGAGTCGGGCCTCCTTTCGCAGCCGCTGTACCCGGCTAATGATCTCACGTGCCAATCCTTCGTCACGAAGTGCTGGCGTGACCGTTGGATCGAGCGCCACGCCATACCCGGCGTCCTCCTGAACAACGGCAGCGCCGGAAGCGCGCCGGATGATGGCGACGTCGACCGGCTCGATCAAGCGCTCCACGCCTAAAACGGTAATCGTGACCGAACTTCCGTCGGCCAGCGCGCGAAGCTGGGCCGCATCAAGCTCGGTGACCGCCGCAGCCACCTGTGGCGTTTCCTTGCCGAACTTCTTGCCCAGGGTGCGGAAGTTGGCCTTGGCCTCCAACGCCACCAGTGCGTCGGTCGAAGACACAAACTCCACACGCTTCACGTTCAGCTCGGCGGCCAGGAGCGAAGCGAGCTCAGCGGCCCCTGCCGGATCTCCGGGCACCACGCACTGGAGTGACGGGAGCGGCTGGCGCACCTTCACCTCAGCCGCATCGCGGGCCGCGTGGGCGAGGGTCACCAGCTTCCGGATGTCCTGCATCGACGCTTCCAGACGTTCGTCGGTCCGCGTGGTTCCGGGCGGGTGATCACGGGTGAACGATGCCAGATGCACCGACGTCCCGGTCAGTGCGCGGTGCACCGCGTCGGTCATGAACGGCGCGAAGGGCGCCAGCAATCGACAGGTGACGGTCAGCACTTCATGCAGCGTCGCGAACGCGGCGCGATTGTCGTCGCTCGTCACCTCGTAGAAGCGATTGCGCGAGAGCCGCACATACCACTTGGACACGTCTTCGTCCATGAACTCCATGATCCGCCGCGCCGCGAGGGTCGCGTCGTAGGCCGTCAGGTGCCGGTCGACATCGGCCTCCACCCGGGCCAGCCGCGACAGGATCCATCGATCGAGCAGCGGCCGATCGGCGACGGCCGGATCGCGATCACTCGGTGCCCATCCGAAATTCGCGTACTGCGCAAAGATGCCGTTGTACACGTTGCGAAACGTGAGCAGGAATCGACCGGCGATTTCACGGATGGCGTTTTCATCGAACCGACGCGGCACCCAGACCTGGCTGGACGCCACCAGGAATAGTCGCACCGCATCGGCCCCATGACGTGACAACACCTCCCACGGATTGACCACATTGCCTTTGCTCTTGGACATCTTCTGTCCGGTCGCATCGAGCACGAGATCGTTCACGACGACATTGCGATACGGTGCCGCCGTGCCCGGGCGGTTGTTCGGCAGTGCATCACCCAGTCCCGTCGCAATGGCCAGCAACGAGTAGAACCACCCGCGCGTTTGATCGACGCCTTCGGCGATGTAGTCGGCCGGATACTGTGCGGCGACCATGTCGTGGTTCTCGAACGGATAGTGCCACTGCGCGAACGGCATCGAGCCGGAGTCGAACCACGCGTCGATCACTTCCGGCGCGCGACGCATCGTGCCCTTTCCGGTGGGCGATGGCCACGTGTAGGCGTCAATGAACGGCTTGTGCGGATCGAAGTCGTCGGGCAAGTCACGCCCGATACGATCCGCCAGATCGGCGTAACTTCCCAGCACGTCGACTTCCGTGGGATCCTCGTCATTGATCCAGACCGGCAGCGGCGTGCCCCAGTACCGGTCGCGCGAGATGGCCCAGTCGACATTGTTCGACAACCACTCGCCGAAGCGACCACTGCCCATCTCGGGCGGATTCCAATTCACCGACGCGTTGCGCGCCAGCAGATCGTCCCGCACCGCGGTCGTGCGGACGAACCACGATCCGCGCGCGTAGTACAGGAGCGGCGTACCACACCGCCAGCAGTGCGGATATGAGTGCGTGAGTGTTGACGCCTTCCACAGCACATCGCGTGCGCGCAGGACCTCGATGATCCGCGCGTCAGCCTCCTTGACAAACACGCCGCCCACTTCAGGGACGTCCGCGTCGAATTC
>JBEBIR010000399.1:0-4037 GCA_040080315.1 Gemmatimonas sp. | reverse complement strand
GGGCCACCCGCTCAGTCTCCTCGCATTGTGCGCGCTGGAGTCGATCGGTCAGTGGTTGTGGCGGCGACGGCGCGGCACGGCCGCGCGTCTCGTGCCGCGAAACGCGTTGATCGCGATACTCGTGGCCGTCTCGGCCAGCGCGATGTTCCTCGTGTTCGGCTTCGGCTTCATTGCCGTCGGTACCCGCGATCTCGCGCGCAGCCAGGGCATGGCGTTCGGTATGACCGCGGGGAACATCGCACTGCTGCGTCTCGCCTGGCCTCTCGCCGCCGCGTTGCTGGCGCTCCCCGTGTTTGCGCTGCTCGCGTGGAGGCGCCGATGGTGGAATGTCTTCGGCCGACTCTGCTACACGGTGCTGGCGTTCCTGGCCATCGGCACCGTGCACTTCCTGCTGTGGTGGCGGTACATCCCGGGGCGCTGGTAACGCGGCGCGATGCCCTACGCGAGCAGCAACTCCAGCTCCTCGCGACCGATGGACGCCAGTACGCCCTTGTCCGCCGTCAGGATGGCGTCGGCGAGGGCGCGCTTGGAATCCTGAAGCTGCAGGATCTTGGCCTCGATGGTGTTTCTGGCAATCAGTCGCGTGGCGATCACGTGGCGTGATTGCCCAATGCGATGCGCCCGATCGATGGCCTGTGCTTCCACGGCCGGATTCCACCACGGATCAAGCAGATACACATAGTCGGCGGCCGTGAGATTGAGTCCGTGTCCACCGGCCTTCAGGCTGATAAGAAAGACCGGACAATCGGCATCCGTCTGAAAACGATTCACCCGCGCCTCACGATCGCGCGTGCGACCGTCGAGGTACTCGTACACAATACCTTCGGCATCGAGGCGCTGCCGCACCAGTGACAGGAACGAGGTGAACTGCGAGAACACGAGCGATTTGTGTCCTTCCGCCGCAATTTCCTTGAGCGACGGAATCAGTGCGTCAAGCTTGGCGCACGGAACGGCCGCATGACGCGCGTCCACCAGGGCCGTGTGACACGCCGCCTGCCGCAGTCGCAAAAGCGCCTCGAGGATATGCATGCGCGATTTCTGAATGCCGTCCCGCGCCACGCGATCCAACACACTGCGTTGAAAGTGCACGCGAATCTCCTCGTACACCGCGCGCTGCTCTGGCTCCATCTCCACTTCCAGCGTCTGTTCCACCCGCGCCGGCAGCTCCTTCGCCACGTCCTCCTTCTTGCGACGCAGAATGATCGGGCGCAGGGCGCGCGCCAGCAGGGAACGATCGGCCGACTGCGCATCGACGGCGGCCATCGATGATGCGAACCGCCCCAAGGACGCAAACCGTGTCGACGCACTCATCATGCCGGGGTTCAGAAACTCCAACAGGCTCCACAATTCTTCGATGCGATTTTCGATCGGTGTGCCGCTGAGTGCGAGCCGGTGATTGGCGCGTAGCAGACGACAGGCCTTCGCGGTGGCGGTGCCGGCGTTCTTGATGGCTTGGGCTTCGTCAAGAATGGCGTAGTCGAATGTGATCTCCGTGAGCTCACCGGCATCACTGCGCAGGGTGCCGTACGTGGTGATGACCACATCCACGGTGGACGGGTCGATGGCACCGATGCGACGCGACATGCCGCTGTGATCCAGCATCCGCAATCCCGGCGCGAAGCGCTCAGCCTCTCGTAACCAATTGAACACCAAAGAGCGCGGCACCACGATGATGGACGGACCAGCATTTTCCAGTCGACGCGCCTCAAGCAACGCCAGCACCTGGATGGTCTTGCCGAGTCCCATATCGTCGGCCAGACATCCGCCGAGTTCGAAGCGTCGCAAGAAGTGCAACCACCCGAGGCCTTCGCGCTGGTATTCGCGCAATGCGCCGCGAAACGTTGGTGGCGGATCGACCGGTGTGATATGGTTGAATCCCGCCAGCTCGGCGCGTGCCTGCGCGAACGTCTGATCGACATCAACGTCCGGCAAGGTGGCCAGCAGCGCATCGAGCAGCGCCAACTGCGATTTCTTGAATCGCGTGCGCCCTTCGAGTTGCTCGCCGTACTGCAGGAGCGGCTCAAACTGATCGAGCCAATCGTTGGGCATCAAACCCAACGTACCGTCGGCAAACTCGAACAAGTCTTCGCCACGTCGCCGAGCGGCGAGCAGGTCGGCAACGGGCACTTCCAGATCGCCGTAGCTCACCAGTCCCGACACGTCGAACCAATCCACGCCCGAACGCACCATCGCCAGCACCTTGCCCGGTGCGCGATAGGTCAAGCCGAACGCGTGCACCTGCCAGCCTTCGCGCGCCAGCTCGAACGCCATCTGCGACATTTTGGCGCGAGGCACCGTCAATTGGCGCGCGCGTGTGAGGTGGTTGCGTTCCTCGCTGGAACCCAGCACGCGCAGTCGCGACAGGGCCGCGTGCTCGGCATCCCAGCGCCGATGATGGACCACGCCGAGCGAACGATCGTAGAGCATCGTGCTGCTCGACGTCGCATTCACCCGCACCGCGCCGTACAGAAACTCCAGCGTGAGTGGCGCCATGAGATTGGGCTGCAGCACGACGTCTTCGCCACCAATCGACACCACCGGCGTCGGATCGACATGTGATTCAACAACCGTCACATCGGGGGGAAGCGCCAACTCCGGTAGCCGCGGTAACGCGTACAGTCGATCCAATAGATCGGTGGGGTCGGTGCCCAGCGACAGCGACGGCGTGTTTCGCAAATCGGTGATGAGCGAGAACGTGCCACCGTGATCGAGCAGCGACACGATATCGCCGTCAATCAGGAAACCGGCGGCGTGCACCAGCCACGGTTCGGACAACGGGCACGTCGCCTGCGGTCGGACGAAGTGACCATTCAGCGCGTAGTCGCCGTTGTCCGCGTGAAACATGCGAAGGGCCAGTCGCCACGGAGCACCACCATCCATCTGCAGCGTTCGCCCGTCAAACTGCGGGTCCTGACTGCGCGTGCGAAGCCGACCGGTATCGCAGATCTTCCGCAGTGTCGTGGAGAGTCCACGCGCGCCGATAACGAATCCCGATCCCGGTGCCTGACCGTACACACTCGATCGCGCCGAACCGAGTAACATCTCGGAGATCTGTCGGTCGATCGCATCGGGCGCGGCCAGCCACACTGACGCCGCGAAGGTGAAGGGCATGGTCGGCCCCCATGTCCCATCGCCAGCGCGTGCCTCGGTGCCCAGTTCGAGTACCAATCCCGCGGCCGCCGGCGTGGCGTCGAGGTCTGCCACGTACACCAGACGATGATCAGCGGGCCAACTCGCCGCGTGCTGCTCCCGCGCCGTTGACTGCGAGCGCGACATCTAGCGAGCGACGACGAGAGGGGACTGCGCGGAACGCACAGCGCCATTCACGAAATGGGTGCGGCGACAGATGCTGCGGTGAATCAACGGGCTTGGGGCACGGGGTCTCGCACAAGGAACGCAGAAGTACGCTGGGTGGACCCAGAAAGATGGCCCACCGTCGCCCCTGAACCAAGCGTCACTTCCAGCGGCTAGTCGATGTCGTGCGCCCCTTCGGGCAAGAAGAGCGGGCGCGCCAGACCCGCCGCGTCGTCATAGAAGCGCACGGCCCCTGGCGTGAACGACTTGGCGAGCAGGATGATCTGACCCGTGTGTCCGGAGAAATGCTCCACCACATGATAGACGGCGGCGAAGACGGTCGTCTCGCGACCCTGAATGGTGCGAGGCTCGCCCAGCATGTCGGGCGTGAGGCGCGAGAGCACGTCGTCCACCTCATCGCACGTGGCGCGAAGGCCCGCCAGCAGCGTCTCGGCACCGGCACCACCGCGGGTGGCAAACTCCACGTCGCGTCGACGCACATCAGGCGCGCCGCCCACTCCGCACACAATCCACTGACGCACGTTGCCGTTCAGGTGAAGCACCAGATTGCCGACGCTGTTGGACGTGTCGTTGGCGCGCCACCAGAGCTGGTCGGGCGGAATGGTGCGCAGTGCCGCGGCAATCTTGGCGGGATACTCGACGCACAAGTAGTGACGCGAGCGTTCGAGGAACCGGGTGCCGAGGTCAAAAGTCATGGAGTGGTCTGTCATAGAATGCTACTT
>JBEBIR010000398.1:0-4039 GCA_040080315.1 Gemmatimonas sp. | reverse complement strand
GCTCAATCGTCTTCTCACGCAGGTTTCCGGGCGCCACCTGCAGCTTGCGGTAGCGCTTCTGGCGCGACATACCGGTGAGCGAGTTGAAGAGATCCGTCAAGTCGGCGCCGATCTGCGGATGGCAGGTAAACAGGCCGATATCGGTGTACAGTCGCGCCGTCTTCGAGTTGTAGTTGCCGGTCCCCAGATGGCAGTAGCGACGAATGCCGTCTTCATCACGACGAACCACCATGGCCGTCTTGGCGTGCGTCTTGAGGCCGGGCAAGCCATAGGCCACATGAATACCGTATGACTCCATTGTGCGGGCGAACGAAATATTGTTCTGCTCGTCGAAACGCGCCTGCAGTTCGATCAGCACGGCCACCTGCTTTCCCTGCTCCGCCGCCTCCGTCAACGCGCGCACAATCGCGGTGTCGCCCGAGGTGCGATACAACGTGAGCTTGATCGCCAGCACCTGCGGATCATGCGCGGCCAACTCCAGAAACGCCTCGACTGTTGAGCCGAACGACTCATACGGGTGATGCACCAACACGTCATGTTCACGGATAACGTCGAACAGATTTCGTCCGTCACGCAGCGCGGCCGGCACGACCGGCGTGTAGGGGGCATCGTGCATGTCGTCCAGTTCGAGGCCGCTCAGCGACATCAAGTCGCCCAACTCCATCAACTCGTCGATCGTATGCACGTCACCCGCGCGCAGCGGGGCGATGGCCTGCGTTTCGCTCTCGCCAAGTTCCTCCAGCAGCAACTGTCGCATCGCCGCAGGCATCTCGCGATGCACCTCCAGTCGCACGACTTCCCCGAAGCGCCGCTGAAACACTTGTTGCTCGATGGTTTCCAGCAGGTCTTCCTCCGGCTGGTCAATCTGCCCCAGGTCCAGATCAGAGTACCTCGTAATGCGAAACGTGTGCCACTGCGCCACGGTCATACCCGGGAATAACGCGCCGAGGTTGGCGCCGATGACATCCTCAAGTGGCACAAAGCAGTTGGGGCGACCCACCGGAACCCAGCGCGGCAGTGAGCGCGGCACCTTGACGCGTGCGAAGTGCTCGGCGCCGGTCACAGGATCGCGAATCTCGACCGCCAACGACAACGAGAGATTTGAGATGTAAGGGAACGGATGTCCGGGATCGACCGCGAGCGGCGTCAGGACGGGAAACACCTGCGATTCAAAGTACTCGCCGACGTCCTTGGCTTCGCTGCTCGACAGGTCGTGCATCGTGACCAGTCGCACGCCACGCTCGGCAAGGGCCGGCCACAGCTGTTCGCGGAGCGCGGTGCGCCGACGTTCCAGCAGTCCTGCGACCCGCACCCGAATCGCGTCCAACTGCTCGATCAGCGTCAGTGGATCGGGCACCGTGCGAGAGGCACCGGCCGCTACCCGTCGGCGCAAGCCGGCCACCCGCACCATGTAGAACTCGTCGAGATTCGTGCTGAAGATCGCGAGGAACTTGAGTCGTTCCAGCAACGGCACCCGCTCATCAAGTGCTTCTTCCAGCACGCGCGCGTTGAAGTCGAGCCAACTGAGCTCGCGATTTATGTACGGCGGGATGAGCGAGGGGGGTTTTGTCATACGGTGTGTCGACGACCGACCAGTCGGCGACGCGCCCCTAGATGGTCACGAACGCTGCGAGCAGCTTATACGAGATCGCCGCCATGAGCGCCGATGCCGGAATGGTCAGCACCCATGCCCAGACAATGCGCGACGCCAGACCCCAGCGAACGGCCGAGAGCCTGTTCGTCGCCCCAACGCCGACGATCGCGCCGGTGATGGTGTGCGTGGTGCTCACCGGAATACCAAACTTCGTGGCGGCTAGAATCACGAGTGCACCGCCTGTCTCCGCGCAAAACCCACCGACCGGCCGGAGCTTGGTGATGCGCGTGCCCATCGTATGCACAATGCGCCACCCGCCGAACAGCGTGCCCAGCGAGATGCACGTGTACGCGCTCAGCTCGACCCACAGCGGAATCGTGTCCAGCGACTCCACATACAAGTGCCCCTGCCAACCGGTCGCACCGGCGAACAGTGTCTTCGAGGCCACGAGCAGCCCGACAATGATCCCCATCGTCTTTTGCGCGTCGTTCCCGCCGTGCGCCAGCGAGAGCAACGCGGAACTGGTCATCTGCGCAATCCGGAAGAAATGCGAGGTTCCACTGTTCGACGCCTTTCGAAACAGATTCATCACGATCAGCATGAGCAGGAAGCCCATGAACATTCCAAGTGCTGGTGAGATGGCGATCGCGGACAGCGTCTCAATCCACTTCTTACCCCACAGCAGCGCGACGAAGCCCGCCTTCGATACGGCTGCACCGGCATAGCCGCCAATGAGGGCGTGCGAGGAACTGGAAGGAATACCAAACCACCATGTCAGAAGGTTCCAGGCAATCGCGCCCAGCAGTCCACCCAGAATGACGTACGGGTCGACGATCTTCACGTCGATGAATCCACCACCGACGGCCTTGGCCACCGCCGTTCCCACCACGAACAACGCCGCAAAGTTGAAGGTGGCAGCCCACACCACCGCGGCGAGAGGACTCAGGACCCGTGTGCCGACAATCGTGGCGATCGAGTTGGCGGAATCGTGGAATCCATTGATGAAGTCGAACGCCAACGCGACGACGATGATGAACAGCACGAAGTAGATCACACGCCGTCAGCTGTTTTTCAGGGCGATGCTCTCGAGGACATTCGACACGTCATCGCACTCATCGATCGCATGTTCCAGCGCGTCGAAGATCTCCTTCCATTTGATCACTTCGATGGCGGGCTCCTCTACGGAAAAAAGCGCGCCGACACATTCGGCATACAGCGCGTCTCCTTCTTCCTCAAGCAGTTTGATCGCCCGGCTGTGCGCGGACATCCGTTTGGGTTTCGTCACATCGGCCACCGACTCCAGAATTTCCTGGCTGGCTCTCACGATGACATCCGCCATCCGCACACCGCCTGGTCGCGATTCAGACACGCGAAACATCACCACGCGACGCGCTGCCCCGTTGATGATGTCGATGACATTGTCGAGCCGTTTGGCCAGCTGATGAATGTCTTCGCGGTCCAGCGGTGTGACAAAACTGGTGTCGATGCGCTGATTGATGACGTAGACAATCGCGTCCCCTTCGGTTTCGACGCGCTTGATCTCCATCGCGATACTCGCGGCGTCGGCGGGACGCTCCAACAGCTGCCTGAGGAGCACCGCGGCGCTGCTGATGTGTTCGGCCAGTTGGCGGAAATAGTCGAAAAACGTTTCGTCTTTGGAGAACAGCTTCACGGAATTGGCGGCTGAAGAAGAACTGAGGCGTATGGAAGAATCGCGTCACGTGCCTCGAAGCGCCACGGCCTTGGTGAATCGCACGCCCGTATCCACTGTTTGCGATGCGCGAGACCGTTCAGGACCAAACCACTTTCGCATCGGCGGCCACGCGCCGACGGCGCAGATACTCCACATTGCGAAACACATGCACCAGTACGGCGCCGGCGACGAAGCCGCCGATGTGCGCCCACACCGCCACGCCGCCCGAAAGGTCGCGCTCAAACGGCCGAAGCTGGGGAAGTCCGGCCACCACCTGACTCGCGAACCAGAATATCAGGACCGCCCACGCGGGCACGCGAAACAGGAAGATCGGAGGGAAATACGTCCGCACCGAAACGCGCGGATAGAGAAACAGATAGGCACCCATGATCCCGGAAATTGCCCCCGACGCACCAACGGTCGGCACCGGCGATGCGGGCGACACCGCGATATGCGCCAGCGCCGCGATCACCCCGGTCGCCAGATAGAATCCCAGGAATCGCAGGCGCCCCATACTGTCTTCGACATTGTTCCCGAACACCCACAGATAGAGCGAGTTGCCGATGATATGACTCCAACTGCCATGGAGAAACATCGACAAGACAGGCGTGGCCCAGTTGATCGGCTCATTGTCGACCAGGCACGACAGTGCCTGTCCGTCAATCACACCCAATGGGACCCCGTCGCCGATGCGCGCCATGTGCGTCAACTCTCCCGGGACCAGCCCGAGATTGCAGACGCTGACCGCCAGC
>JBEBIR010000397.1:0-4040 GCA_040080315.1 Gemmatimonas sp. | reverse complement strand
ACTCTCGCCAACGCGAGAGAGCAGAGAGCCGTCGGAGGCCAATGCGGCGACGAGAATTTCCAAGTCGCTTGCGGCGAGTTGGCTCATGAGGCGCGGCTCACCCGAGGCGGCGTGATGGCTTGCGTCGTACGCAACGCCGTAAATGGCCCCGCGTTCGTTGCCGTAGATGAGGAATCCGTTGTTGACGCCCAGCACGCGTGAACCACTTACGCCGAGTGGTGTGACGGAGTCCGACGACAGCGAGTACGCCATGAGTCGCGAACTGCCGACATTGCCGCCCCAATCGGTGAAGAGCAGCGTGTTACCGTCGTCGAGCAAGCGCGGCGATTGCGACAAGCGTCCCATCTGTACGAGCGGACGCAGCGTCTTGACCGCACCGCCGTTCTCCGGCACCACGACGATACGGCCAGCGTCGCCGAGATAGATGTGGCCGTCGGTCGCCCAGTGTCCGTCGCGCGGATTGCGAATGTCGGCCAGGAACTCCACAGTGCCGCCGGTGGCGGGAACCTTCATGAGCTTCCCGTTGTTCGCGAAGGCCACCCACGCGCCGTCAGGCGAGAGGAAGAGTTGCCTGACTCCCTCGGTACCGTCGAGGCGATGCGCGCGCACATCGTCGAAGGCGCGTACGTACGCGCGCGTCACACCGGCCGTGTCTCGGGCGATGAACGCGACTCGTCGCCCGACGGACGACATGCCGATGGACGCATACCCTGCGGTGATCTGCGCGCCGTCGGGTTCATCGACGGTGAACTGCAGCGGCACGGTGTTGTTGGCGGTGCTGCCGCGTGCGGCGCGCCACCAGCCGAATCCGGCGACACTTGCCGCGACGGCACACACTACGGCGGCGATGAGCGGAGCGCGCGACGACGGTTTGCGCGTGGAGGCGCCGGTCGCGCGCGCCGAGGTCGGCTGCCCTTCACGCCCGAGCGCCTCGATGAATTCCTTGGCGTTCTCAAAGCGATCGGCCGGCAACTTCTCGAGCGCGCGGAGTACCGCGTCTTCAACACCAGCGGGCACGGCTTTCCGCTGCACACTGATGCGGCGCGGTTCCTCGGTGAGCACGCGCGCGACAATGGCTTGCACGCTCGGGCCGGTGAACGGCGCTTCGCCAACGAGCATCTCGTACGTCACGGCCCCGAGCGCGTAGATATCACTGCGCGCATCGATGGTGCGCTCGCCCATGGCTTGCTCGGGACTCATGTAGTTCGGCGTGCCGAGCGAGAGGCCCGTCTGCGTCATGCGCTGACCGCCGGCACTCTGCACGGCGAGGGCGATGCCAAAGTCGGCCACGAGCGCCGAGCCATCATGCAGGAGAATGTTCTCCGGCTTGATGTCGCGATGAATGACGTTCTGTCGATGGGCGTAGTCGAGTGCGCTGGCCACCTCGCGCGTGATGCGGACCGCGTCGGCAATCGGCAACTGCCGTTCGCGATCCAAGCGCGCGCGCAGCGTTTCGCCCGTCACGAGCGGCATCACGTAGTACAGCAGCCCATCGGCCTCACCGCTGTCGAGCAGTGGCAGGATGTGCGGATGCTGCAAGCGCGCCGTCGTGCGGATCTCGGTGAGGAAGCGTTCACCGCCGAGCGCGGCGCCGAGATCAGGGTGCAGCACCTTGATCGCGACGTCGCGCTGGTGTTTGATGTCGTGCGCGAGGTACACGGTGGCCATGCCGCCGGCGCCAAGTTCGCGCTCGATGCGGTAGCGGTCGGAGAGGGCGGCCGTGAGTCGTGCGTGCCCGTCGCTCATGACTGACGTCGCCTTCGCGCCACAATGACTAGGCGTGGCGCGACGGTCCGCGGCAATCTCACGGCGTACCCGACGCGCGCCGCAACAAGCTGGATCTCCCGGCGAAACCGCTCCACGTCGATTGACTCCGACGCCTCAGGCGGCAACACCTTCACCACCACGCGCCGGCCGAGCGCCGTCTCCTCAGCGAGGAGGACATGGCTCATCCCCCCGCCACCGAGCTCGCGCTCGATGCGATACGCGGAACCGAGCTGCTGTTCCAACATTGCGCGGACGTTCATCGGGCTTCGGGGTCAGAACTGCGGCGAGTGGGGTTCCAACGAGTGCCAAAAGTATAGCGCGCCACCGCCAAGTACGAGCGAGTCGGCGCGTCGCCTCGTCTGCGTGACGGCGCGCGCGATACCAAAATCGGCAACGATCGCGTGCCAGTCGGCGTCCACGCGGCGGTCATCTCATCCACTCAACCTGCGGCGACGGATAGTAGTTGATGCCCAGCAATCGCCAGCGCGGGGCATGCGCGGCAATGCGCGTGCGAAAATCCTCCCAACTCCGCGATGACTGCGCACTCCAACCCACCTCGGCAATCGCAGGGAGGCGCGGCACCATCAAGTACTGCGCGGCACCAAGGTTCTTCACCGTCTCGCTCCACAAGGGCGCTTCGACACCGAGAATCCCGTCCTCGGTGAGTCCGGGCGCATACGTCGCCGGATCCCACTCGTACGCGGTACGCAGTTCGATGTAGCCGGCCCAACGCAGCCCGAGTTCGGATTGCGGCGTGTACTTCATGTCGACATACGTCCTGGGCCCCGGCGACATGATCAGCATGTTCCCTTGCCGCGCCGCGAGCAGCGCGGTGTCACTCCGCCAAAACTGCGCAATGGCATTCGGACGGAGTTTCGCCTTGCCGATTTCCTCCCAGCCGATCATCGTCTTGCCGTACTTGTGCACGATGCGCTGCGCACGCTCGACGAAACGCACGTACTGCGCGTCGTTGAGCACCTCGACTTCATCGCCGCCGATGTGGATGTACTTGCCCGGTGTCATCGCGGCGAGCTCGCGCACGACCGCGTCAACGAATTGGTACGTGTACTCCTTGTTCGCACAGAGCGCACTCCACCCAACGCGAATGCCGGTGTAAAGGCCGGCCGCCTGCGTGCCGGATCCGAAGATGGCCGGCGTCGCACGGCTGCAGCCGAGCCGGGGATACGCGGCGATCGCGGCATTGGTGTGACCGGGCATGTCGATCTCCGGCACGATCGTGATGTAGCGCGCCGCCGCGTACTGCACGATCTCGGCATAATCAGCCTTCGTGTAAAAACCGCCCGATCCACCACCCACTTCCGTGCTTCCGCCGACTCGTGTCAGCTTAGGCCAGGACGCGATCTGGATGCGCCATCCCTGATCGTCGGCCAGGTGCAGGTGCAGCGTGTTGAATTTGTAGAGCGCGAGGAGGTCGATGTGTTGCTTGACTTCATCGACCGTGAAGAAGTGCCGCGCAACGTCAAGCATCGAACCGCGCCATGCGAATCGAGGCCGGTCCGTGATATTTCCCGCCGGCACGGCAATCGTCGTGGCGAGTCGCAACGCGCTCTGTTCTGCCTCGATACCGAACGGCAGCAGTTGCCGCACTGTCGCCACGCCGTAGAACACGCCCGCGGGTTTGGGAGCGACAATGCGGAGCGTGTCGGCCGTGATATCGATGGCGTAGGCCTCGTCCCCAACGACTGAGCTGGTGTCGACGCGCAAGACGACGACGTTGCCTGGTGCCGCTGCTGCAACCATGGCGGGCGCGGTCGCGCTGCGCGCCTGTCGAGCGCCGCCTCGCGTTGCGTTACGCGCGCCGCGAGCGCGCGACACCGGGAGCGCAAAGCCGGTCGACTTGCGCAGGATGCGCGCAAGAAACTCGGCCGAACGCGCTACTTCGGCAGGGCCGTCAGCGATAATGGTTGTAGAAGCGCCGAAGACGAACGGCGCCGTCGCCGCGCCGGTGACGGCTGCCGGCGCCGGCACCACACGATGTTCCTGCAGGGTCACGAGCGAAGGCGACACCGCGCTCGGGGCGGTCGCTCCGGCTTGCGCCAGGATCGGCGCGGTGAGAAGGCCCGACATCAGCGGGAGCGCGCACCAGTGGAGTCGAGTTAGCATGGTGCCAATCTACTTTCGGCACGCATTGTTGGAGGTCATTGTGGTACGAATCTACCCGCTCGCGAGCGAAGACATCTGTTACCCGGCACGCCGTAGGTCGATCAGGACGCGATATTCGCCGGCAGAACGGTGAATCCGAGTGCCGTGGC
>JBEBIR010000024.1:0-16965 GCA_040080315.1 Gemmatimonas sp. | reverse complement strand
CATGCCGATGTAGAATGGCGGCATCTGATGCCAGTTCCGATAGGTGAAATACTGCGCGCGCCACGAGTTGGTTGAAATATTTCCCGTTCCCGTGATGACTTGATGGTCGACGGTGATGCCGTTCTGCGCGTCAGCCACCACGGCCGCCCAATCCACGGCGGCTCGCTCAACTGGCGTTCTCGCCATGTTGGCGCGAATCCGGGCACGATACGAGCGAGCGAGTCGGACAAACTCGGCGCTGGTAAAAACGGTTGGTGACGGAATCCACGTGGACGGCAGCGGAAATCCTTCCGCACCCGCCGCCGCTGTATTGGCCAGATCGATGGCCCGCTGCAGCGATGCATAGGCCGAATCGGCGACGCCTTTGTATCCGATCATCGTCCCGAAGTCTTCCGGTCCCTGCTTCGCCGTGACGACCGCGGCAGAGTCGTGCATCATCGCCACGTACCCGAGCGCAATCCCGCGAAGAAAGTTCGCGTAGGCCTTGGCGCGATTGTCACGGGCGGGCGTGCCCAGCGTCATGCCATCCGTAAACCGGTCGAGAACGCTGTTCGTTACACGATCGACCTCGGCCATGAACTGGTAGAGACGAACCTGCTCGTTCTGACAGGTATTGCCCGGTGCGTTGCCGTTGCCCGCGCCGCTGAACGGCGTGCGCGCGTTCTGGCAGTTATTCGCCAGACTGGAGTAGTTCATCATGGACTGAATGTTGGCCATGCCCTCCAGATCGGTCGTACTGCCGTAGACGCCCACGTGCCACCGTTTGAAATAGGAGGCCAGCAGTGCTTCGGCATCAAGCGGAGTTCCCAGAACTCGGGACGTTTCGCCCGAGTTCGGATTGGTGACGACCAACTGGTCGTCGCACGCGGAGAGGCCGCCAATCAGAGCCGCCGTGACGGCGGCCCATCGGATGATATGTCGTGTCATATAGGCGGGGCTCTAGAAGCGAGTGGAGATGGAGAACGTGAAGGTACGCAACGTCGGGAAGTCGAACGCATCAACTTGATTCACGAATCCTGAACCACCTTGGCCACCGGAGACACCCACTTCCGGATCGTACCCGGTGTAGTTCGAGAATGTGAAGAGATTGCGACCGATGAGAGATAGCGTCCAGTCTCCGACGCCGCGGACGGTGCCAACCTGGTACGTCAGACTGACTTCGCGAAGCTTCGCGTACGATCCGTCTTCGACGTTGTAGTTATTCGGGCCGAGCAGGTCGTAGAAACCACCGGTACCAACACCCTCGCTCCCGCCCACGCGCCACGTGTATCCGACAGGCTTGGCGGTTTCGACGGTGCGGCCAGCCATGTCAAAGTTGCTGGAAGAGTAATCGAAGATGCCCCATCCCTCGCCCTGATTATTGATGCGATGGCCCATGGTGCCGTCGAGCAACCCGTACAGCGACAGCTTCTTGTACGTAATCGTGTTGTTGAAAGCGAAGCGGAAGTTCGGAAGTGAGTTGCCGAGGATCTGCGTGCGACCCTGACCCTCGCCCTTTTCGCCTTTGAGTGGACGGTCCACAATCGGGTGACCGAACTGCAACGGGTAGTTCCATGGCGAGTTGGCCGCCGAGAGCTTGGTCTGCCACAGGTTTCTGGTGATACCATCCTTCCAGCTGTTGCCTTCACCCGCCCACACCAACCACCCACGATCGTTCACCTGATAGGCCTTGCCCTCGCCGCACTGTGACTGCACCGACGCGGGCAAGTCGCTGCATGCCTTGTAGAACTTGCGACCGTAGATGTTGCCGTACCGATTGGCCGCATAGCCGTTCTGAACGTCCGTACGAGCCGTCATGAGGAAGAAGGAGCCAACACCGTTGCCGAGATTCGCCGATGCGAAATACTCGGGGACGTCCAACTGGGTGATATGCGTGCGGGTACGATCGAACGTGCCGCGCATGTTCCACTGCAGATCCTTCTTGCTGATCACCGGCAGATTGAGCGCCACTTCCCAGGTCTTGTTCGACAACGTACCGGCGTTCTGCCACTTGTTGGTGAAGCCGAGCGCGGCCGGAGTTGTCGGGAACAGGATCTGATCCTTCGTGTCCGATGCCGCGTACGTCAACTCGACACCAAGACGGCTGAACAGCGTCGCATCGAGGCCGAGTTCAGTTTCTGTGGTCGTCTCTGGCTTCAGCTTTGAGTTGCCTGCCTGGCCCAACGAGCAGGCGCCGCCGTTGCAGGAATATGTTTCGTACTGGGCGTCAAATCGCGGTGTGTTGCCAGCCGATCCGCGCGACGCACGGACGCGGAAGTCGGACACCTGCGACAGGTTCCAGAAACCTTCCTCCGAAACGCGCCAGACTGCCGACACGCGCCCGAACGGCGCCCAACGGTTGCCCGCGCCGAAGAGCGAACTGCCGTCGTAGCGGTACGTTCCATCAAGGATATACCGACCTTTGTAGTCCACGTTGGCGCCGGCGATAAGACCCTGATTAATGATGAGCTGAGAACTCGAGCCCACGCCGAAGCTGGTCTGGTTCTGCAAGTTGCTCAGCTGATACACGTCCTTCACCGTGTAGGTGTTTCCGCTCGAGTTGTTGGTGGACTGAAAGTCGCGATCCATGAGACCGCGGAAATTGAGTTTGCCGTTGAGATCACTCGTCAGCTGCTTGCGGAAGGTCGCGGAAACCTGCGCGTTGCTGGATTCACGACGGAGGTTATTGACCGATTGGCTGCCGAAATTGGTGGCGGCGGAAAAGGCCTGCGTGCGATAGCCCTTGACGAACCAGCCGTCGTTCACGCGCTGCCGATTGTCATAGCTGTACAACGCGTCGAAGGTCGCCCACTCGGCTGGCGAATACGTGGCCGTAATGCTGGCCAGATACCGACTCGCCTGTTGCAGGCTGACGTTGTTGTTGTTCTGCATGTCGTACAGGAACGTGCCCGCGCCATTGCCCGAACCGCGCAAACCGCCGCCGCCGCCCTTCACGATAGCGCGACCGAGTGTATCGACGGCCAGATAGTCTGTTCCGGCCGGGGCGCCCCGCAACAGCTGACCAAAGATGCCGCCGTTGGACGAGCCACCGCTGCGGTTGTCCGTGCGTGAGCGGTCGAACATGGTGCTGACCGACACGGTGAGATTTGGCCGCACGTCGTAGTCGAGATTGACACGCGCCCGACGCTGTTGCTGCCCTTCAAGGCCCTTGATTCCGCCCTGATCCGAGGTGTAAGCACCACTGACGAAGTAGCGCACGTTGCCCGCGCGACCACTGGCATCCAGCGAATTGAGCGTCACCGGATTGGCCTTCGACACCTGCGCGAACCCGTTGTAGCGCTGGCCCGGCCACACCTGCGACTGAAACACATTCAGCAGATCCGCACCGCCCGGTACCGCCCACTGCATGGTCTGCGGAGTACGCACAGAATCCGCATTCACGTTGTTGATGCGGTAGATCTCCTCCATCCAGTTCGTCGTCTGCGAGCAGGGCGCGTTGACACCCGAGCCGGCCACGCAGAACCGCTGTCCCGATTCGCTGAGCTGCAGATGATGGTTGACCGACGCGCCGTAGTCGAAGCTGCTCAGATCGCTGAGGCCGTATTCTGAGCGGAAGTTGAACCGAACGCCTTCGCGTGCCGCTCCGCGCTTGGTCTTGATCACAATCACGCCGTTCGCCGCCGACGACCCATACAGCGATGCGCCCGCCGCGCCCTTCACGACTTCGACCGACTCGATGTCCAGTCCGCCAATCTCGTTGAGGCTCTGGTTGCGCAGAATGGTGCCATCAACGATGAGCAGCGGTCCAGTCGACCGACCGCTGGCGTTGATGGAGGTCGGGCCGCGCAGCATGATCGTCTGATCAGAGCCAGGCTGACCGCTGGTGGAGGCGACCCGCATGCCGGCAATCTTGCCCTGGAGCGCTGTCATCGGGTTGAGCGCCGGCACCGGAATGTCTTCCGCCGTCAGGCGACCCACCGAGAACGGCACCTTGGAGCGCTCGGTGCCTTCGATGGAGCCGGTCACGACCACTTCGCTCAGTCGATTGATGTCCTTCTTGAGCGAGAAGTCCTGATTCTGCGTGCCAGCCGTGATGCGAATGGCGACCGCACCGGGCACGTAACCGACCGCGCGTACACGAAGGTTCACGGCCTGACCAAGGACACGACCCGCAGGGATGTTGATGCTGAATGCTCCCTGATTGTTGGTCGGAACCGAGATCGACAGTTCGTTGATGTATACGTTGGCGAATTCCAGCGCCTGCCCCGACTCGCTCAGCACCTTGCCGGTGATGACCGCGTTCTGGGACTGCGCGCTGGCCGCCGAGGCGGTGAGCACAACGCCGACTAACGCGGCGACGGCTCGAGCACGATGCGAAAAGGTCATGAACATCTGTCTCCCTTGGTGGTGAAAAAAGGGGGTTAACGCACTACACCCGTGGCATGGACGCATTTGTCCACGTCGGGACAAGCCCGTTGGAGGGAACTACCGACAACTCTATGGGAAGCGAGCGAACCTTTTCGCGGTAATCCGAGTCTTACTGTGGAGCGCTCAACCAGCGCGACACAGTGACCAGCGATTCCGGAACGGCGCCCCGCACTGCGGTGGGATTTACACGAACGGGTACGGCACCACGAACTGACGAGTACTGCCCAAGCCGCGGCAGCGATCGGATGCCGTGCAACTTGGCTATGGTACGGATCAGACTGATCCTCCGCAAGTGGGACAGATCGATCCGTATTACTGACAACAGATCAATCCGAATTGCGTCACTATAGAAGAGTTCGCTTACCCTATTCCATAGATTGGAATGGTACAGCAGTACTAAGTACTAAGTACTAAGTACTCAGTACTCAGTTCTCAGTTCTCAGTTCTCAGTTCTCAGTTCTCAGTTCTCAGTTCTTAGTTCTCAGTAATGGCTTCGGCGTCCAGTTGAAGCCCACGGCGAATGTGTCTTCGGTTCCCAACAAATCAGAACCGCTGAACGAGCCGGCAACGCGCAACGCGAATTCCCGATTCACCTGAAAATTCACCCCAAGGTCGAAATTCAGGCTCAATTCCGACCGATTGCCGCCCCGGGCCCCACAACTGCTACACACGTCCAGCGATGCCCGCGGATGCACGTACGGCGTCAGCGACATCTCCTGATCCAGTTCGAACGCGTGGCCGATGCTCACACCTACCGGCACTCGGATCAGCGTGACACCACTGCCGAACGCAGCACCCGCGCCGGCCGTCAGCAACAGGTCCAGCGGCTGCTCGCCCGTGGCGCGCACCAGCTCGCGACCGACGGAACCACCCACCAACAACAGCAACGTCTCGCTGCCTTTGCGATCGGCGATACCGAGATCGAGTTGCGCATGCTGTGTGGGTCCCCACCCCTCACGCCACTGAAACACCACCGTCGTGCCCGCGCCACCGGTGAGCGCTGCGGTGTAGTCGCGCGTCGACGCGGTGGGTAACTGCAGCGACGGATAGTTGAACGCCTGCGAAAACGCCGACGGTGCGACGGCGGTGGCCACGAGCAGGACGCATAGTCCGCTGATCAGGTGACGCAACGCCGGCGTGGACGGAATACCCGTCATCAGATAGCTCCAGGTGCAGCGGGATTTCAGGAGTTCGTCACGTGACGAACAGCAGGTCAGACCGTTCGTCACAATGTGCGGGACGAAGCGACGCGCGAGGAATATTGCCATTCTACGTGCCGTCCGGGGAACAGTTCCATCCTCGCGCGATGTGACGCAGATTTGTGCATGCGCCACAACGCCGTACCCCTTCGCGCGTACCGTGCGATCGCGGCCATGCTCGTCGCGACGTGCTCGGTCGTGCTCGCGGGCGTGACGCCACTGATGGCGCAGTCCAGCGCGGTGCGCGCATCCACCGATTCGCTGGTGCGGGAAGCGTTGGACAAAGCCGCCAACGGCGACACCGCCAGCGCGCTCGACCTGCTCGAGCGCGCCACCGATCAGTCGCCGCGTGACGTCGACGCACTGTACTATCGTGGACTCATGCTGTCGCGCACGACCGCCCTCTCGCTGGTCGATGCGCCGCGTCGTTTCCTGGCCGGCTATCTGCTCAATCGCGCCAACGATCTCGATCCGCGCAATCCGCGCTATCTCATCGAGATGGGCCGCATTCGTCTCAAGACGCCGATGCGACGGATTGAAGCCGAGCGGATGTTTCGCAAGGCGTTGGCTGTCGCCGTGTCGAACGGGGATCCGGTGCAACTGGCCGAGGTGGCGTATGAACTCGGCACCGTCAAGGAACGCCGCTATCTCACCGGGCGCGATCGGTGGATCTACACCACCACGAACGTCATCTTCGATCCCATCGCCGCCCGCGCGCGTTTGCATTACACCCGCGAGTTTCTGCAGAGTCTCGGCCAACCGATCGAGAACGCCGGACACGTCGATCGACAGGAAGCCGAAGAGTATTTTCGTCGCGCGCTGAGCGCCGTGCCCACGCATGCACAAACGGCGGTGGCGCTCATGGGGTTGCTGTACGATCAGCATCGCTACGACGAAATGCGCCGCATTGCCACACCCTTCGCGGCGCTCGATAGCGCGCCACCACGCGTGATGCTGGCCAATGGACTGGCGGCGTACAAGCTGGGGCAGCTCGCGCCGGCCAACACGATGTTCGAACGGGCCCTCGCCGGCTTCTCGCCGGCCGAGCGTGCGGAGCTGACGCATTTGGGTCGCATCACGCGCAAGGGCGATTCCGTGCGCATCGATGGACTCAATGCGGAAGATCGCGCGCGCACCGACAGTGCGTTCTGGGAAGCCGCCGACCCCATGCTGTCGACGCCGCAGAACGAGGCGCGATTGGAGTTTCTTGCGCGCATGGCGTATGCGGATCTGCGCTTCACCGATTCCGACACGCGTCAGGTAGGATGGCGCACCGATCGTGGACTGATCATCGCGCGCTACGGTGAGCCGCCGGTGATCGCCACCTTCGCGCCCACATCGGATGCCGATGCCAAAGATGCCGTTGGGCGCGTGATCACGGTCTGGTACTATCCGCGCACCGAAGTGGAATTCGTGTTCACGGGTCCGCCGGCCATGAACGTCGCCTTCTTTGCCGGGAATCACCGCGGATTCGCCGAGGAGCAGCGACAGGAAGCGCCGTTCCTGCTGGACAACCTGACCATGGCGCTGTCCGTGGATACCGTGCCCATTCAGGTGGCGCGATTCCGCGGCGACACGCCGGGCAAGGCACAGTTGATGATTGCGGCCAGTATTCCCACCGAACGATTGTATGCGGCCGCCGAGATTGACCGCGGCGCGCTCGAAACATCGGTGCGTCTGGGTCCGCCGGCCGCACTCAAGCTGACGCGACTGGATACCATGGCGGTTACCCTGCCAACCACGCGACGTCGGTCCAGAGTATGGGTGGACACGGTGGCCGCTGGCGCCAACCTTCGCCTGCGAGTGGAAGTCCGTGATGCGGCGCTGATGAACGCGATGGGCCGTGCGCAATCGGATCTCACCATGCTCATCACCGACACCACGAAGTTGTCCAGTAGCGATATGGTCGTGGCCGATCGCCTGCCGTCGCCGGGCACCACGGTGGGTCGTTGGAACGCGATCGGACTGGTACCGCGCGGCGACCTGATGCTCGCGCAACGCGATACGTTTTCTGTGTACTGGGAGAACTATGGACTGCGCCCGGACGCCGATGGTCGCGTCAAGTATGAGGTGCGCATGATCGTCACGCTCGAGCAGATTGATCGCGGTCCGGATGGTGTCCGCCGTTTCCTGGGGGGCATCTCGGATATCGTAGGACTCAGTTCCGAAGGCGACGAACAACTCGGGTTGCGCTTCGAACGCAATGAAGCCCTCGGCGCGCGTGATCGGGTTCCCGAACTGGTCACTCTGGGGCTGGGCAGCGCTCCGGCCGGTCGATACCGCCTGGAACTGATCATCACCGATCGCACATCGAAACAGGTTACGCGGACGCAACGTCAGTTTCACCTCAAAGCTCAGTGAACATGCCCACTTCAAGACCGTTCATGCGAATACCGCGTCGCGCCGGCTACGCGGTCGGTGTCGTGTTGGCGCTTACGGCCACGCTTCCACTGACGGCGCAGTCAACGACGCGACGGCCCGGCGCCGTGGGCGCGATGCCCGTATCCACAGCGCGAGGCGCAGCGGGCGGCACGCTGGCACGCACGAGCGCGTTTGGCGCGCTGACGGGAACTGTGTTGGCGATGGGCTATTACTTCCTCAGCGAGAAGGGCAATCGTTCGAGCGGCTGCCAACCGCTCGATTGCGCGCTGCCCTTTCTTGCGGGCAGCGGAGCCATTGCGGGATTGTTTATCGGGCGCGAGCTGGATGCGCAGCGACGCGCGTTTGCGCCGCGCGCGGGCGAGGTCATCGAGTTCGGCTTCGGCGAAGGCTCGGTCCTCGCGCCGCCCACGTTCATTGATGTGCGCGACTCGTTGATCGCGGTGGTGAGTGATAGCGGTGTCCAGCTGTTGTCAGCGGTGGCGTCGCCCAAGGCGCTGCGCCGTCGTGCGAGCGGGCTGAGCGCACTGCGACAAGTGGCCATCGTGCCAGGTCGAGGCTCGCTGGTGCTGGGAACAGGCACCGCGTTGTGGGAAGCGAGTCTGCTGGCCGGTCCGGCGACGCGCCTGTCCGACGGCCCCGTCGACGCCCTGGCGGCCTCCGGCGACGCGGTCCTGAGCGCGAGCGGCCGACGACTGCGACTGCGAGTCGGGTCAGGTGACGCGGCGCGTGCGGACAGTCTGGAAATGCCGCAACCGGTCGCATCGGTCGCCTATGACTCCATCGCGAAAGCGTGGTGGGTGGCAACCGACTCGCAGGTCGTGCAGGTCACGAGTACCGATGGGAAGCTGGCGCTCACCGCGATTCATCTGGCGCTCCCGGCCACCGCGCGCGCCATCGCTACCAGTGCGGAGTGGATCGCAGCGGCGCTGGGTGACGAGGGCGTCATCGCCTGGCGGCGCGACGCACTGCAAGGCGGTGTCGTGTCCGACGTGCGCGTGACGAACGAGCCGCGATTCGCCTATGATCTGGCGTTTCTGGGCGCGTCGTTGTTCGTGGCCGGTGGTGTGGACGGATTGTTCCAACTGTCGCTCACGCCCATTCCCCGCGTCGTAGGCTCGTCCCGGCAACTGCAGTTCGCCACCACAGTGCGTGCGGGGAACGGCGTGCTCTGGGTTGGCGATCGCAATCGGGTGAGCGTGGTGCGGGTGACGCCGTGAGGGAGTGAGGGGTCAGGAGAAGCAGGTAGTGAGCACTGGAGCGGTGAGCCTGTGAGGGGAGAGGACACTCTGCGCTCAAACCTCACCGCTCCAATGCTCGTCCCTTCAGTTGCTCATCCCTAGTCAACAAACCGCCCGCCCGGAAACTCCGGGCGGGCGGTTTGCATTCAGAGCAGTCGAGCGAGCGCTGTCTACCGGCCGCGCACCGACTTCGGCAGTGCGCCTTCCAGCACCGTGTTCGGTCCCATCTGGCCTTCCACCGACGCCTTCGCCTGCAGGTTCACCCGCACGAACCCGAAGTTGAGCCACGCCGGTGCACTGTTGGCATCGGGGATCGTGTCGGTTGTGACACGCGACGCCATGGCGAAGATCACGCGAGGTGAATCGAACACGACATCCGGCGCCGGGTTGGTCTTGTCGGCCTCATACAGCGAAATCCGAGCCGGGTACGGCGACGTGCGGCGACCGACGTACACGGTGTCGCTGAAGCGACCAGTGGTATCGAGCTTGATCGCGTACGCGTTGTAGTAGTAGCCCACCGGCGGACGGAAGTAGTTCGAGTCGTTCGCCACCATGATCTTGCCCCGCACTTCGACGCGTCCGCGCGGAACGATCGTCATCGTGGCAACACCGGCCGTCGAACTGCTGGCCACCACAAACTCCTGACCTGTCGCCGGGTTGCCTGCGTTGGCCGCCAGCGGAATACGCGCGGCGAACGTGCCGAAGCGGATACCGGCGGCGTTCGCCGTGGCCTGACTGCGACGCGCCCACAGTGAACGCACTTCACCCGGCGCGGCGCCCGGCGTCCCTTCGATGCTGACGAGCACCACGTTGAGTGAATCGGTCGCCGCCATCCCCGTCGCCGTGGCGCGCGACGTTGCGACCCGGAACGTCTTGTTCGAACCACCCGACCGGAACCCCGTCACGCCCGTAACGTTGGTAACGGTCGTCGTGAACACCGGGTCACCAGCCGCGTTGATCGTCGAGTCGACGCGGGTCTGGCGAATGTTCATAGTCGTGGCACGCACAAACTTGGTGGCCGAGTCGTTGGCGAACCACACGGTGTACGTGCCAGTGGACAGCGAATCGAGACCGGACAGCGTGACGATCACCGAGTCGTTCGCCGGTGTGGCCGACGCGACGATGGCCGCAGGGAAATTGACGAAACCGCGAGGGAGGTTGGTTGACGTCTTGGCCAGCACCGTGCCGAATCCGAGATCGCCAACAGGCTCCAACGTGGTCGAGCGTGTGTCTTCACACGCCGTGGTGACGATAAGCGCGGCGCTGATCGCGCCGGCGAGAATGAGTCGCATGGAAGCCATGGGTTAGTTGCCCCCGCTGATGCCACCGGGGATGTAACGGAACCCCAGCGTGAACATCGTGTTGAGCGCCGTCTTCTTTGCGGCCGGAGGCACAGGGAAGTCTTCAGGGAACGGTGTTTTCTGCTCGACGCGACCCGCCGCCGGGTTCAGGAAGTTCCGGTCGTAGTTCTGCATCTGCATGGCGCGAGCGTCGAGCTGCACACCGACCTTCTCGCCCAGCTTGAGCCAAACGCCGGCGCCGCCGATGTACGACATCTCGTTCTTCCGTTTCGCTTTGCCGTTCACCTGCACGTCGGCAATCATCGTGTAGTTACCGACGCCCGCCATGACGAATGGGCTGATCTTGTTGCTCGGCACGCGCAGCAGGCCGAAGGCGCTGATGTTGAGCGTGTTGATCGGCTGCCCGATGTACTGGTAGTAGATCGAGTCGCCACCGCCCACGGCCGCGTTCCCGTAGCGCAAGCGAGTCAGGAAGTCCTCTCGATGCGTGTTGGTTCGCATGACGTCGACGCTGGTCCCGATGCCGAACCACTTGTTGAGTGAATACTCGGTATCAAGACCGATGACCCCACCGGTGTTGAGACTGGCCGCGCGCTCGGGGGATACCGAGCCGACCCGCGTCACGACAGAGAACTGGCGATTCTGCACCTGAGCAGACACTGCACTCGCCGAAACGGCCAGCAGGGCGAGGGCGCGAATAACGCGTCTCATTTGCCCACCTCGAAGGAGAAGATCTGAATGTTCTGCAACGCGCCGGCTGCCTCGTAAGAGTAGTCGAACCGCACGTTGCGCCCGAGGACCGGAAGCCGCAGTCCGAAGCCGCCGGACAGGCCGACCTGACCTGCGTCGCCACGATCACGATCGTCGTTGTACATGCGCTTGCCGCCACGGAGGAACAGCAGGTTGCGGAAGCCGTACTCGGCGCCGATGGCATATTGCGTGCTGTAGTCCGTCGCATCAGTGACCGACAGTTCGGCGATCAGTGTGTTCTTCCCGCTGGCGCCACCCATCATCGAGTTGGCGCTGCCCAGGATATCGGCGCCGACCGACAGACGGAACTCGACCGGAATTTCCGTTTCACGAGTGAAGAATTCCACACGGCGTTGTTCCGGCAACACCGAGCCGTCACCCGTTGTGATCAACCGTTGGATCAGCGCGCCATTCGCGCGTGACTGGCCGCCGACATTCTGGATCGCGCCGCCCAACGTCAGGCCGTAAAGACCTGTGCTGAACTGCGTGCCGATATCAAAGGCCATCCACTTGGTACTGGCATCGGGAATGCCTTCGGTGATGTACTTGAACTGGCCGCCAACCGAGAGGCGATCGGTCAGGCGCTTGGCATAGCCAAGACCGATCACGGTCGACGTCCACTCGAAGGTGTTGCCACCAAGTCGCTCGCCGAAGGGGTTGGCCTCGGACGTGCGACGAATCGGACCGGAACCGAGCGTGTTCAGATGGAACCCGACCACGCCGCCGAGCGCCGGGATGGATCCCGCCACATAGGTCTGCTCAAGACCGAGATCGTCATACAGGTTCTGACGTCCGGCCGCCAACGAGAACGACTCCGAACTCGCCGCGCCGGCCGGGTTCCAGAACCAGCCGGTTGGACCCGCGACCGAGCTGCCGACGGCGCCCGCCATCGCGCCGCCGCGAGCGCCGATGCCGATGTGAAGGAAGTTGGCGCCACGGGTACCCTGACGATTCGGGGTGTCCTGCGGCGTCGGAAGGATTCCCCCCGGCCCCTGAGCGCGTACCGACGCGCTCAAGAGGACGGTGGCGGCGCCGAAGGCGCCGATAGTGCGAAGGATGTTCATCGCCGCTCCGTTATCGGATGATCACGAACTTGCCGCGCTGCACCAGGCCATTGCCACTCGAGCCGGTCGCGGTAAGAACGTAGAGGTAGAGTCCCGAACCCATGTCGAGGCCTTCACGCGTGCGCAGATTGAACGGCAGGTCACCCGCCGCGGCATTGTTGCCCGTGTACAGAAGATCGCTGTTCGTCCACACCAGCTCCTGCAGGAACTGCCCAGACACCGAGTAAATGCGCAGCGTGCCTTGTTCCGGCACACCGGTGAAGTAAATCCGTCCCGTTGGCACACGACCGGTCAACTGATCGACGTCTGAACGGGCCAGATACGGGTTCGGCACAACGGACACCCGGCCGAGGTCTGACATGCTGACCGCGGCCTTGGCGGAGAACGGCGTCGCCACGAGCTGCACGACCGAGCGTGGATCGTACGAGCGGGCCAGCTCGAAGAACTGTGTCCAGCCGGTGGCCACAGGGAGGTAGCCGCCTGAGACTGTGGCGCCACGCGTATTGATCGCGAGTGGGTTGCAAGTGGAGGCGTCGGCGGTCGGGCGAATGCCCGTCGCCGTCGCACCCGTGTTGCAGGCGACCAGGAAACGGTTGAGACCGATGGAGTCGACCAGTATAGGAATCGGACGGAAACCATTCGTGCCATCCGCCTGCACCACGACGTACCGCGCCACGCCGGTTCCGACCGAGCTGTCACGCTCGACCTTCTGTAAGGCGATCAGCGTGTCACCCGGCATCCACAGCGAGTCGGGAATCGTCACGCGAACGGTGTCGTTGCCCTGGCCAAGCAGACGTGTGTTCGAGCTGCGCGCCAGCATGGCGAACTTGATCTGTTCGGTGCGTCCGTCCACGTCCTTGTACGACATGGTGAACGGGATTCGAACACGCTGCAACGGCCGCGCAGCGTTGGCGCCAACCAGCGTCCCGATGGCGGCCGACATCTCGGTGATGGTCGTCGACTTCGAGACCACATCGGCCAGCGACGCCGTCACTTCGCTCTGAAGGTTTGCGACCGGATCGATCTTGAATGGCGCCTTCGGTCCCCACGGATCGGTCAGCCACGAGACCGTGTACTGACCGCCCTTCGTGCGCTTGTTCCCTGTACCGACCACCGGCTGCACCTGCGCAATGAACCCACGCGCATTCGCAGTCAGCGTATCGTTCACGCCACGCAACACGAAGTTGCGATCGCGCACCGCACCGAACGGCGTCACTTCCTGTACGAAGCCGGTCGTGGCGTTGGCCGTGTCTCGCGGGACGACGGTGTAGTTCGGGTACAGCGGCGAGCCCTGCTGGTCGCGCTCGCGGTTGGCCGAGTACATGTCGTTGATCACGAAAATCGGCTTGTTGTCGCCCGTAACCCAGACAAATCCGACGTTGGTGGCCGGCGACGCGATCGTGTCGATGTAGACGCGAGCCGAACCGCTGAGATTGCGGAACGTGCCCAGCGTCAGGATGTTCGCTCCCAAGCGGATCGGGATGTTCTGGTTCACACTGAACGATTGGTCACGCGCCACGAAGCCGGCGGTGGCCGGTCCGGTCGGCGTGGTGGAGGCGTTCGCCAGCACCCAACGGACGTTGACCGTCGTGGTGGTTGCGCTGGTCACCGTGTCGATCGTCTTGCGGACGATGAACTGATTGCCGTACACCAGACGCGTGGTGCCCGTCACATCGTTCGACACTGAGCCGTACACCAGCGACTGCGTCGCGTTGCCCGAGATCGTCGACGTGTCGACACGGGCGAAGTTGCGACCCGCGACGTTGGTAATCGGCGCGTAAATCTGGATCGCCGTTGGGCCCGAGGACGCCAGCGCCGAATTGATCGTGTCGTTCGGGAATCCCAGCGTGCTCTGCACGTCGGTGACAAACAAGCCCGCCGCCGCCGACGAATCCACGATGCGGAAATCCGAGAAGCCGCGCGTCCGCGTGACCATCGAATACGTGTAGTTGCGGCCGGCCATCACGAACTCGTTCACACTGCCTGTCGCCGGGATGCCGTTCGTATACAGCGAGGTCGCCCATGGACGCCACGGGAACGCGAACTGGCCGTTGTCGATCGTGCGGGTGTCTGCACGCGTGCACGTCGCCGAGTTGCCCGACGTGGTCGTGAAGGTCGCACCGGCATCGCACGACTTGAAGATGTACACCGCGGCCAGGTTGTCGTTGGCACGCAACGACAGTCTGGACAGCAAACCGGGATTCAGGCGCAGGATACGTCGGACCGCAACGTCGCCGGCTATGGAATCATTCCGGACCTTGTTCACCAGGCGAACCATGAACGGGTCGACCGGGTTGATCTGCGGATACCGAATGGTGATCTGGGCGCCGACACTCGCGTCGGCGATGCCGAAGCGAGTCGAGTCAATCAATTCGGCCGACGCCAGCGTGTACGTCCGTCCGACCTGGACGGCGGGCACCGCAAACGGCTGCGGGCCTTCGTAGTTCGTCATGTAGCTGTTGATCGCGCCATCAACCGTCTGGCGCGTGCTGACCGAGTCCGGCGCCCAAGAGAACGCCCACAGGAACTGCGTGGTATCGCTGGCCTTGAGCTTGAACGGACCCGACGAGGTGGTGTTCAGAATGTTGCCGAAGTTGTTACGGAAGCCGCCGGCAATGGTGTCCGAGTACAGCGCGACGCACCCTTGCCTGCCGCAGGTCGGCACGTAGATCGTGTCCTGCACACCATCGTTGTTGTAGTCCCACTTGCCGAACGGCAGGCCGGTCTGCGGATTGGTCTGACTGCCCGGGACGAACTTGTTGAACTTGGCGTTCTCGATCGACGGGAACGTGCCGCTCCACTCTTCCGGCTGAATCAGCTGCACGTAGTTGGCCAGCGTGAAGTCGGACGGGTTACGGCCGTCGAAGTAGTTCGCTTCGGTCGACGAGATCATGCCGAAGCCGGACCGCATCGAGCGGTTGATGTTCTGCGACGTCTGACCGAACGAGTTCGCCTTCGCATGATTGAAGGTGATCGTATCGTCGGCGAGCGAGCTCGTCGGGTTGTAGTAGGGGCTGAGCGGATCGCTGAACCGCTTGTTGCGAATGTCGCCCAACGGTGATTTGAGCAGGGTCATCATGTAGACACCCTGCTGGAAGCCGATCGTCGTCGGACACGCCTGCGTGCCTGCGCCCGTGTACGGACGCGGATACGTCGCCGAGCAATTGCCGGAGGTACCAGCCTTCACCGCGTAAAAGGTGTTCTTCGAGAAGTCGAAGTACACCGCCGCATTCTGGCCACCGTTACCACCGAACAGGAAACCCGGGCCAAGGCCGAAGTACAGCGAGTCGTAGTCAATGCCCGTGCCGTACACGTCGGCTGACTTGTTGACGATCTGTACCTGGTAGAACTGCACGTTGCGGGTCGCCGGCGCCGCAAACTGCCAGCTGTCGATCCGGTACTCGAGACCGAGCGGGTAACCCGGGTCCGTTGGCGGGCCGGAACCACCCGGCACCACGCCCCCGTAGCGCAGCTTCTGCTCACGGTAGTAGTCGGACATGAAGCCGTAAAGGCTCTGCGTGCCGATGTAATTCGTCTGGTCAAGACGGGACCGGGAGATGCGCCAATCGTCCCAGCGGAAGTTCGGCTTGTTGGCGTTGTACGTGTTCAGCCACACCGAATCGGGCACGGCGATCTTGCCCTTGTATCCTTCGGAACCCCACGTCACCGGGCAGTCCTTCTGCGCCAGCAGCGAGAAGCCTTCGCGCAGGTACCGGATGTCGTCGCGGCAGGTGCTGTTGAACGCCGACGTCACACCGGCGAACGCCTTACCGAACTGCCCGTCGGCCGCGCCGATCTTGCGGATCTGCGGCGGGGCGACGACCTGCCAGTACTGCGAGGTGTAGCCGAGCGAGCCGGCCATATTGTTGATGCCGGGATGCACCGCGCGGATCTTCCGGAATTCGCTTGGCGGCGCGCCGGCCACGAAGCCCATTTCGAAGAACGTGTATGCACCGTTGATAATGTGGGCACCGATGAAGCCGCCGCCCTGGTTCTCCGAGACTGGGCCGCCCTGGTTGGTGACACCAGTCCGGAAGCCACCGACCATGCGCATCGAGCCGGCGGCAAGGTCTTCAGCAGCGAACAGATCGAAGCCGGTCCTCTGCGGAAGCGGTACGGCCTTTACCGTGCCGTCCGCCCTCAGGCTGTCGATCGTCGTGACCGGTGTGGGGTTCTGTCGCTGAGCGAGTAGCTGCCCGGGCGCGAACGCGATCGAGACCATGGCCAGCGCGGCAAGCGCGCTGGCTCTGGAGGTCTGTGTGTATGTAGTCATGAATTTTGCAGTGATCGCTTAGAAGTTGACCGTGATGCCAGTTGCCAGGCTGCGACGCGCACCGATGTACTCGGGCTGATCGAAGGAAGTCGACGTCGTGGCGTCACCCGTGTTGCCGATGCGGCGGTTGTTGAAGTCGCGAAGTCCGGCATCGCACGTTCCGGTGTTGACGAACACCTGCACGCAATTGACGCGATTGAAGAGGTTCGAGACGCGGAGGAAGCCCGAGTACCGAACGGCGCCGATCCGGAAACCCTTGTCAAGCAGGAGGTCGAACTGCGAGACGGGCGGCTGACGACCCGAGTTGATGTCCGCCGCGTTGGCGAACGCACCAACCGTGCCGAACGAGGCTGCACGGACCGGCGTGTAGGGGATGCCCGCCGCCTGCGC